>JAFDHS010000215.1 GCA_019308655.1 Deltaproteobacteria bacterium | reverse complement strand
TATGAAAATTAATAAACAGTTGGATTTAAAAAACCTTTTTTAAGAGATATAATTTTTATTCTTATCAATTAAAGTATTATTTGTCTGTAGGGGAAGGGGCTCATTTTAATGGGAAAACATCCTGAAAAAAGGAGGGATTTACCCTACTCCCGAAGAATTGGTATTGATTATGGCATTCATACGACAGTTTTATTAATTTTTTCAATGAAACATGCTCTGTATATTAAAATTATCTATTTGACATATTGATATGTGTATTCAATAAGAATCATTTGAATAAATCATTTAGTGGACCGATCAGGCCAACAAACTCTTCACGTAGATGGCATGGAACATAATCAGGCATTCAATTTCGTTCACCGCACCTCAATTTTTTTACACCGACTGACTGAAATTCGAAAAACCAGTGCTGTTGGTGCATTGGCGGCTCGTAAGGCCGAGAAAATTGTTGATAACTTAATAGGTGGGGTGGGATGCGGTAACGCCTTTGACAACTTTGGTAAGTTAACCAATCATGGTGAGTTTCGTGTGAAAAACTGCCGGAAGTACGATTTGGGAGGGGGGTACCGCTTGGTTACTATTCGACGCAATAGTATCTTACACATCACATATTTCGGCACTCATGATGAATGCGACCGCTGGCTGGAGCGTCACCGCGGTCTTACCGAAATTTCTACTGCAAGTGGTGATATCATTTCAGTTCGGCAGATCAACAAAGATCGGCAATCTTTTCGATCCGTCCAGGAGGCTGAGACAGCAGATGAGCCTGAGGCGATGCAACTTACGATTAAGGATCATGACTTACGAAGGATTTTCAGCGGTCTGGTGAGGGCTCGTGTAGGGGTTAAACCCCAAGTGTGACAAACAGAATTGAAATATTCAGACGTAGAAAATTGAAAGGAAAAACTTATGAGCGAAGTCTACCGTTTTATGTGGGCCGAATTGGGACTTGATCTTGAAGCACACGATGTCCTCATAGGCGTTTTGGGAAAAACCTACCGGGATATTTATCTCTCTCAGGAAAAGCGGCCGGAGGGGATGAATTATTTTGATTTTGTAATGAGCGAAGTGCACGGTCTGCGGATTAAGGAATTGTTGGAGGAGAAGCAAATCGGCCGCAAAATAATTGGCTCTTATTGTGTATTCGTACCCGAAGAAATCGTACTGGCAGCCAATGCGACATTGGTGGGGCTTTGTTCCGGTGCGGATTTTGCCATGGAGGAAGTTGAAAGACTCTTGCCCCGCAATACCTGCGCCCTGATTAAATCCTCTTTCGGTTTTAAGCTCGGCAAGGTCTGCCCATATCTGGAAATTGCGGACATGATCGTGGGTGAAAATACATGCGACGGCAAGAAAAAAGCTTATGAATCCTTAGGCAATCTGGTGGAGAATCTCTATGTGATGGATCTGCCCCAGGTGAAATCCGATCAGGGCCGGTCCCTTTTAAAAGCTGAATTTGGCCGCTTCAGAGCCGCTGTTGAAGGTTTCACCGGAATAACCATCACCGCCGAATCCTTGAAGCAGGCGATTCAGACCGTCAACGCCAAACGAAAGGCCATCCACCGGCTGTCTGCTTTGCGCAAGGCTGATCCTTCACCAATCTCGGGCCTGGATGCACTGTTGGCCAACCAGGTTTTCTTTTATGACAACCCGGCACGGTTCACCGAATCGGTTAATAAGATTTGTGACGAGCTTGAAAAACGGGTTGAAGAAAAACAAGGCGTTTTCAATGAAAAGACACCTCGGATTCTTATTTCCGGCTGTCCTATGGCAGTACCCAACTGGAAATTGCCATGGATCATCGAAACTTCGGGTGCGGTTATCGTGGGAGAGGAATCCTGTGTGGGTGAAAGAGGCGCTCGCAACCTCACCGATGATTCAGGCAACACCGTGGAAGAAATGATGGAAGCCATCACGAACCGCTATTTTAAGGTGGATTGTGCCATTTTTACACCCAATCCGGATCGGCTCGATCACATCAGCGATATGTTTGAAACTTACAATGCAGACGGCGTGATTCATTATGGACTGCAATTTTGCCAGCCCTATCTCATGGAATCCATGGCTGTGGAAAAAGCTTTGGAGGAAAAAAATATTCCTACCCTGCGTATTGAAACCGATTACGGCATGGAGGATATGGGCCAATTGAAAACCCGGATTGAGGCTTTTGTCGAGCAATTAAAATAAATTGGTGAAGTGAAAGGAAAGGTGCAAATGCGTTTTGGTGGAATCGACATCGGTTCGCGCAGCATCGAGTTCGTGGTTGTGGATGATGGGGGCAGAATTATTCAACGTTGTGAAGCAGACACGGGATTTGATCCCATTACCCAGGCAAAAAAGCTGTTGAAATCTGTTTCATACGACTGCATCATTGCCACAGGGTATGGCCGTAATCTGTTCGAGACTACATTTGACACTCCTACGATTACCGAAATCAAGGCTCATGCCGTGGGCGCCAAAGCCTGTTTCAACGAGGTGCGGACGATTCTGGATATCGGCGGTCAGGACAGCAAGGCAATTGCTTTGTTTGATAACGGCAAGGTTAAAAAATTTGAGATGAATGATCGTTGCGCCGCCGGCACCGGCAAATTTTTGGAAATCATGGCCAAAACCTTGGGCTACAAAATTGATGAGTTCGGCCGGGAAGCACTGACTGCAGAAAAAAATCTTGCTATCAACAGCATGTGCACGGTTTTTGCCGAATCGGAAGTCACTTCTCTGATCGCCAGGGGAGAAAACCGGCGTGAAATTGCAAAAGGCCTTCACATCGCCGTAGCCAAACGTGCTGTCGCCATGATTAAACGGGTTTTCAATGGAGGTTTAATGGTTTTTACCGGTGGTGTGGCCAAAAACCCATGTCTGTGTCAATTGATTTCCGAGGCCTTTGGAATGAAAATTCATGTTCCCGAAGCCCCTCATTTTGTAGGAGCTTACGGCGCGGCTTTACTGGCAAGAGATACGTTGTGAATTTATCGAAATCCGGATTTTTTGATGAGTCCCCTGCATTTCCTCATCATTTGAGGAAATGCCCTTTTTAAAACTTAGAAAATGTAAGCTATAAGCTAAACAACAGTGACATTGGTTGCAGCAGGACCTTTTTGACCCTGTTCAACGTCAAAGGTAACCCGGTCGCCTTCGTTGAGCGTTTTGAAACCGGTTGCATTGATTCCTGAATGGTGAACAAACACATCCGGACCGTTTTCCTGCTCAATAAAACCAAAGCCCTTGCTGTCATTAAACCATTTTACAATTCCATCAGCCATCGTGATACACTCCTTTTAAAAATTGTTCTTTGTTATAGTTCCTAACTTCAGGGGGTACCACTTTGAAAAATGGATTTTTCCTTCAGTAACGAAACTGACCTGCCCACTGTGGGCAGATCCTTTATTGAATTTTCTATAATTATAATTATATTATCAGATAAGTCAAGCTGATTATATACAGAATAATTTTAATTTTGAAAAATAACATTTCCCTTGGCCCACCTCAAGGCGGGAATTTTTCAGTTAAATTTTTCTTTTGAAGGGGGGGAAGGATGCGCTAAAATACATTTGTAAGAGAGAAAAAGACATAAATGCAGTTACTTGATTATATGAATATTTTTGAATGTTTGATTTAAAATCATTGATAAAAATAAAGGATAACGTATGAATGGTAGAAATCGTGAAAATATAAAAGCGGATTTACCGGTGTTGATCGTACTAAAGAAAGATCAGCGATCCGGAAAACTGACAAAAGGCATTGTTAAAAATATTTTGACCAAATCTCCTACGCATCCCCATGGGATTAAAGTCCGTTTGGAAAGTGGGCAGGTCGGGCGTGTTAAAGAAATATTAACCTGATTCTATTTTATATAATTTCCTGCAATCACAGCAAACTGGAACTATTGCCTGAAAAGAAAAAAGATTGCGTTGTCGACACTGCCATTGGATCATCGAAGCCGATGAATCTGGAGACAGCTGTTGCCCGAAATCTTTTTTGGGTTCAATCTTTCCGATCCTGATTTTCAGGTAGAGTAAAATATGAAAAAAACTTCTGAAATCTTATCTAAAAATCTGTCGTCCATAGAAACACCTTCTCCTATTTCTCAGACCGCAACGCTTTGGGTCGTATCGGCGGTACAATTCCTGGTCCCTTTCATGTTTTCCGCTGTCGGTGTCGCTTTGCCCACCATTGGCCGGGAATTTTCAGTAGGCGCAGCTCAGCTTGGCCTGATTGAAATGATTTATATTCTTGCGGTAGCGTTGCTTCTATTACCGGCAGGCCGTTTTTCGGATATTTATGGTCGGAAGCGAATTTTTATCGCCGGTGCAATTATTATAACCCTTGCGACCCTGGCACTTTCCGTTTCATCGACCATTGAAACGTTTGTCGCCTTTCGTTTTTTACAAGGTGTAGGCGCGGCCTTTGTCACTTCAACAAGTTTTGCCATTCTGACATCGGTGTTTCCCAAAGAGCGGCGTGGAAGAGCTATGGGCATTGTTGTGGGTTGTGTCTATTTAGGGGTCTCAGCCGGTCCGACCCTTGCCGGGCTTATGGTGACCTATCTTGGATGGCGTTGGATTTTTTATGCTGCCGTTCCGGTAGAGTTGGCGGCTCTGGTGTTAACGCTATTGAAGCTCAAGGGGGAGTGGGCCGACGCCAGGGGCGAGAAGTTTGACTGGCTGGGCAGCATGATATACATAGCGGCCCTGTTGGGACTGATATCAGGCATAACCCATTTTAAAGAATGGGAAACAGCCAAATGGATTACCTTTGGCGGTGCATCAGGCATGCTCGTTTTTTTAATTTATGAATGGAATACGCCATCACCTTTATTGAGGATAAGGCCGATTCTTCAAAATCGTACCTTTGCCTTCAGCAATATCGCTACCTGGATTAATTACGCAACTTCCTTTGGGGTCGTATTCTTTTTCAGTATCTACCTCCAGTCCATCAGGGGAATTTCGCCGGAAAGCACGGGGTATATTTTGATTGTGCAACCTATTGTTCAGGCTATTTTCGCACCCATATCCGGCAGACTTTCCGACCGGCACTCACCGGCTAAAATCGCTACCATCGGCATGGGCCTTTGTGCTGCCGGTCTTGTTACAGCCGCCACGCTTTCAGAAGGTTCATCCTTTTATATGATTTTCA
>JAFDHS010000214.1 GCA_019308655.1 Deltaproteobacteria bacterium | reverse complement strand
GTTGCTTTCCAGAGAAATCTTTGCCTGAGCGGTCATAAGCTGTTCATAACGCTTTTGTGCAACACGCTCCGGAACATGATTCGAGAGCCTGTGAGAAGGAAGATCTTCGGAATCGGAATACGTAAAAACCCCCAGATGATCAAAACCGATCTTTTCCACAAAACCCAAAAGCTGTTCAAAATCTTCATCCGTTTCTCCCGGAAAACCCGTAATTACCGTTGTTCGAATCACGGCATCAGGCACAAGGGAGCGGATTTTGTCAAACAACCGGAGAAGATCGTCATGGGTATAGTTGCGTCCCATTTTTTTTAAAACGCGGCTGCTTGCGTGCTGAATCGGAAGATCAAAATACGAACAAATATTATGATTGGCCCCAACCGCATGGATAACAGCCTCATCTATACTTTCCGGATGGCCGTACAGGAACCTGACCCATACCCTGTCGGCTCCGCCCCCATCGCCTGAGCGAGAGCAAAGGTTATCAGCCATCTCTCCAATCCTGACAAGCAACCCGGCCAAATCAGCCGATGGGTTCAAATCCTTTCCATAAGATGTTGTATCTTCTGCAACCAATATGATTTCCTTGACCCCGGATAGAATCAAGGATCGCGCCTCGTTAACAATATCTTCAACCCGACGGCTTCTTTGCCTTCCCCTCAATTTTGGAATAATACAATAGGTACAATGTTTGTCACATCCCACCGATACTTTAAGATAGGCGGTATGGGAGGCACTTTGCAGTCTCGGTTCATTATGGCCGCCGGGAAGAATTGAGTTCGGGTCCGGCAAAAAGCATCTTGCCCCCTCCCCTTCCGTCTCTTCAACTGCCTCTACAATCCTGTCATAGGCCCCGGTACCCAGAAACTTGTCGACTTCCGGCAGCGCCTCAACAATTTTTTCTCTGAAGCGTTCGGGCAGACAGCCTGCAACAATCAGTTTTTGGCAAATACCACTTTTTTTAAACTCCGCAAGTTCAAGAATAGCATCAATGGATTCATTAATGGCAGACTCTATGAAGCTGCAGGTATTGACAATTATTATATCGGCATAGGCAGGATCTTGCGTGATGGTGAAACCGGCCTTTACAAGCCGTCCCAGCATAAATTCACTATCGACAAGGTTTCTGACACATCCGAGACTAACCAGATAAAGTTTCATTTCTATTCCCAATAAAGCACCTATAAAAAATAAGCTTTGGACAAAGTAAAAAACTGAACATTTTTAAAATTACAATATATAGTATATCACGCTTGTTCTTTCAACGATATATTGTGACAAGATAGAGGTTTTCAAAGCCTGGCTTTTGTAAAGCGCTTTAAAAAAAGCCGGAGAAACGATAATATTTTACGCAAACTAAACAATTTATTACAACTGATCAACAATAATTACCTGTCCGGCTTGTTTTTTCAGGAATATTGACTCCCTTGCCATGACACGCAGAAATAAATCCCTCCTTTTCTTGACAACCCTGCACAAGGATATTATTTTTTCTAAATTGAATAACCAACGCCCTGCACAACACCTTTATTTAAAAAGGAGTATATCTTAATGAAATCCATCAGAAATATAACTGAAAAATCCAGGTTGAAAACCCTGGTCACCCTGCTTTTCTTAACCGCGTGCGTGGTTGCGACATCACATATTTTTTGTTTGCCGGCGGCATCGGCAAGAATAGCGACACCGGACAGTTTCAGCAGTCTTGCAGAGAACGTCAGCCAAAGTGTGGTCAACATCAGCACGGTAAAAACCATCAAGGGCGGCGGCCCGGTATTCCGCAATTTTTATAGAGGCCCTTCAGGCAAGGATGATCCGTTTCAGGATTTTTTCGAAAAATTTTTTGGTAAAGAACGCCAAAGAGAGTTCAAGCAAAAAAGTCTCGGCTCAGGATTCATATTTGATAAGGAAGGTTATATCATAACCAACAATCATGTTATCGAAGGCGCTGATCAGATCAAGGTTAAACTTAACAATGAAAAAGAGTTTGACGCTAAAATCATCGGACGCGATCCCTCCACGGATATTGCGGTGATCAAGATCAAGTCGGCACATAATCTTCCTGTTGTCACACTGGGCGATTCCGATGCGATGAAAGTGGGGGAATGGGTTATAGCCATAGGAAGCCCGTTTGGCTTGGAACACACCGTAACTGCCGGTATTATCAGTGCAAAAGGACGCGTAATCGGTTCCGGCCCCTATGATGATTTCATCCAGACCGACGCCTCCATCAATCCGGGAAACAGCGGAGGCCCCCTTATCAACATGAACGGTGAGGTCATCGGAATAAACACGGCCATTGTCGCCGGCGGCCAGGGTATAGGATTTGCAATCCCTATAAACGTTGCAAAAGGAATTGTTGAGCAACTTATAAAAAGCGGTGAGGTTACCCGGGGCTGGATTGGCGTTGCTATTCAATCTCTCAGCGAGGAGCTTGCCGAGTACTACGGCATTAAAAAAGGACAAGGGGTTCTGGTTACGGAAGTTTTCTCCGGTGATCCCGCTGACAAAGCCGGAATCCAGCCAAAAGATATTATTATTGAAATAAACGGTAAGGAAGTGGGAAAAAGCCGTACGTTAAGCAGGGTTGTGGCGGATATTAAAGTCGGAACGACTGCCAAAATAAAGGTATTACGTAACGGACGCAAAAAAACCTTTAACGTAAGGGTTACCGAAAGGGAGAATGCAAAAACCGTTTCCAGGGATGACCCCAATGGACATGAGGCTGAACTCGGCATTCATGTTTCAGAATTAACAGCGGAAAGAGCCCGTCGATTCAGAATTTCAAAGGCCGAAGGAATCATTGTCACTCATGTTGACCGGCAAAGCAAGGCAGCTGAAGCCGGAGTCTTGTCCGGTGATATTATAAAAGAAATCAACCATAAGGCCATAAAAACAAGCAAAGATTATAACAGCGTACTCGAAGATATAAAAAAAGGTGAACCCGTAATAATGGTTATAAAAAGAAGGGATACCGGCTTTTTGATTATAAGGCTTACCAAGTAGACGCCATCTTCCCTGACAGG
>JAFDHS010000213.1 GCA_019308655.1 Deltaproteobacteria bacterium | reverse complement strand
GAAAAATAAGAACACCTGTAACAAAGGGGAACTTTAAAAAAGATCCTTTCAGCTATGTGACGGTTCCCGCGGTTTCAAGGAAACTGCATGCAAAACTCCTCAAAAACCTTGGAATAGCTGAAGATATATCCAACACTTCCGAATACAACCGGGTAAAGGGAGAAGGACCGTGGGGAATCATCTGTAACGGCGTAAGCTATAATTATGTAATTGACGGAATAAACGATCTTGGTATCGAAGATAAGGTCAGGGTCCTTCGTATCGGGATCTCACACCCCATGCCTGGAGATTTGATCAAGGACTTTTTGAAGGGATGTGACAAAGTACTCATTGTGGAAGAAGGCGAACCTTTCATGGAGGAGACCGTAAAGGCTTTTGCCCAGGAAGCAAAACTGACCCTTAGCATAGCGGGTAAGGGTGAAGGGCTTTTTTCCCGTCTGTTTGAGTTTAACCCCGCACTCGTAAGGGAGTGCATGGCAAAATATTTTACCGTTCCCTATACCCCTGCGGCCTTACCTGATCTTTCCGATGTTCCCGAACTTCCCCAGCGTCCACCCAACCTTTGTGCCGGTTGTTCCCATCGGGCAACCTTTTATGCGGTCAAAAAGGCGGCGGAGGGTATGGATACCATCTTCCCCAATGACATCGGCTGCTATACGCTTGGATTTCTGCCACCCCTGTCAATGGGCGATTTTTTGATCTGCATGGGATCTTCTACCGGTACGTCATGCGGATTTTCAAAAGTTACGGACAAAAAGATCATCTCCTTTATCGGGGATTCCACTTTTTTTCACTCCGGAATCGCGGGCTTGATCAACGCCGTTTTTAACAACCACAATTTCACACTGGTCATTCTTGATAACCGAACAACAGCCATGACCGGACATCAACCCAATCCCGGTGTGGATATGAAAGAATTAAACCTTGAGGGATACGGTCAGATCTCTATCGAAAAGGTCGTGAAGGCACTGGGAGTGTCCCATGTTTCAGTCATCAAGCCTTACCTTGTTAAAAAAAGCATCAATACAATAAAAGAGGCGATAAACTTTAAGGGTGTTTCGGTTGTTATTTCAAAAGAAAAGTGTTCTCTTTATGCCAAAAGCCTCAAACAGCTCACGGATAAAGTCTTTTATGTAAGTGACAAATGCAAAAACCAGAGGACTTGTATTAATGAGCTTGCCTGCCCCGCCTTCTTCATTGAAAATGACAGGGTTAAAATCAATCCCTCCATTTGTGTGGGATGCGCGGTCTGCGCACAAATCTGCCCTGAACATGCTATTTTACCGTTAAAAAAGAACTCCCAACAGGACTAAAAATATGGACACAAAAAGATTAATTATCGTTGCGGTATATGGACACAAAAAGATTAATTATCGTTGCGGTCGGTGGCCAGGGGAACCTTCTTGCATCCAAAGTACTTGGAGAAGCGGCACTTCTTTCGGATATTCCGGTGCGCATGAGCGAAATACACGGCATGGCACAAAGGGGTGGCGTCGTTGAGTCGGCGATTCTCTTTGGAGATGCAAAAAGCACGATCATTTCAGACGGTGAGGCGGATATTCTTGTAAGCTTTGAACCCTCGGAAGCACTTCGGGCCTTAAACAAATGTAATGTAAACTCCGTTGTCATCACCAATCTTTACCCGCTTCCGCCATTTACGGTGGCCATCGGCAAAGGTGTTTACCCTGATCCAAATATTGTACAGGACCTTATTCGGGCAAAAACAGCAAAATTGATCGCGTTTGACGCTGTTGCCCTTGCAAAAGATGCCGGAAACGTGTTGGCTGTGAATATGGTACTTCTTGGCGCTCTGATTCAAACAGGCGTTCTGCCTATCCCGGCTGAAAATGTTAAAAAAGCAATAACAACAAGAACGGGAAAATCCTTTGCGGAATCGAATTTAAAAGCTTTCGAACTCGGCTTTTCCGCCGCTGCAAAAGCAAAATAAGCCAAAAGGGTTAGCGGATAGGAAGCACACCTTACCGCTTAACCCTTTCCTTCCTCCATTTAAAAATTTATTGCTGCGAGACTGCCTCAGATAAAAACAGAAGGATTACATCTGAACCGTTTAGCCAGGGCTTTGATGTGACGTTTGTTAAGTTCACGTTTTCCGGAAAGAATTTCAGAAATAACTCCGGGGCTTCCAAGTTCTGTCAAATCTTTTTGTTTTAAACCGTGCTCTTTCATCAGATATTTAAGACAGTCCATAGGATTGCCTTCCGGTTCCAGGATGTTCTCATCTTCATAAACTTCAATAAGCGTACCTACAGTATCTAAAAGCCCCATCAGTGGATGATTCTGATTATCCCCGATTTGATCTATTAAATAATCAGAAAATTCAATCAGTCTATTCAAATCATCATCATTTCTCGGGGCAGACAAGACAGGAGAGACAAACGCCCATGAATCAATTATTTTTTCGTATCCGTGTACCATTCATCGTCCTTCCATTTTTCCGCATCATACTCTGTATGAGTTAAGATGTGGCGGATGTATAATTTTTGAGACTTATAGAGGATAAAGGCTATCAGCCGGTAATTATTCCCGCCTATATCAAAAACTACCAAATTTTTTACTTTATCGGCGCTTGGAAAAAGGTTTTTTACGTCCTGAAATTTTCCGAATTCTGTTTTTTTTACGATAGTGTACCATCTATCCATGCTTTGCCGGCTTTCAGGATGCTTTTCACAGAATTCTCGAATCTTTTTGCGACTGATAATGTGCATTCCGCTCCAATCTTACATATATTCTCAATATGAGAATATATGTAAGATTTTTGGTAATGAATGTCAAGGTGCTTTTGTTTTCAAAATTTAGATTTGCCCATTGCCAATTTAATCCGCCAACCGCTTTAACGAATAGATCCCCTCTATGCCGCTGATCGGCTTGGGCAGCTTCTCCTTTTTAGTATAGTAAATATCCTTGAATCGCTGATAGTTTTTGGACACAAAGGTTTTGGTACCAATAATCCCCGAGTCTGTAAAATACCGGGTCCGATATCGGAAGCGTTGTGCCCGGCTCAGATTAAAGTCATTTTCCCGCTCTTTTTTCAGTATTTCTTCATCAATGGTATTCGCGTGTTCTTTTCCCGAACTGTTCAAAGCGCCGGCTTCATAAACATACCGGCGGTAACGCCGCAGGCCTTCCACATCATCCATCTCACCAAATTCTCTGAGGCCGAAATCCAGGGAAAGAAAATCGTTCTTATTTGATGTTTGAACATGATATCCCAGCGAACTCCAACGATAGTCTTCAGGACGGTTTACGATGCCGGCACGAATCGGATTCAGATCGATATACGCCAGGCAGTTGATCAGGGTTTCCCCGTTTTCAACGATCACGCTCTTGAAGCGATCCCCCCACAGGGTGCCCCGGCGATTATGCCTTTTATTATAAAAAAAGGTAAACCGCTGTTTGATCTCTTTGATAAACTCCGAAAGGCTGGACCATTTTCCCCGAAAACAGGGGATTTGTTCATCGGAAAAGTCCCGGTCTTTGCCGTAAAAATTGATATAACGCTGCTTGATTTCCTGGTCGGAGAAGCCATTGTCGGGAAACATCCGGGCCAGGAGGTGGAAATGGTTTCCCATAACACAATAGCCTAATATTTCAGTAAAATACAATTTGCTATATTTCTGTATGAGTTGAACCATGTGGTCCTTTTCCACATCCCCAAATGGAAACCCGTCCAACGCCGTCCGGGACATGACATGGTACACGGCTTGTTCATCCGGAATAATCATCCTTGCAATACGCGGCATTTTCCCTCCGTTATGATTTTTTTGCCCTCTTTGCCTTTTGCATTTGCATGCGGGGATTAGCCTAAATTCGATTATTTCATGCGGCGTTCTTTAAATTGACGTCTACTTTTATACCCGCCCTTACCAGCATATTGACCAGCATATCAATGGTAAACCGGTCGATTTTTCCCCGAACCAAATCGCTGATCCGTGGCTGAGTGACACCCATCAGTTCTGCTGCGCTTTTTTGGGTCAGGCCGTTGGTCTCAATATATTTTTTCAGGCGGATCATCAGCTTACTTCGGATGAAAAGATTTTGTGCCATTGCCGGATCTTTTTCAATGGCATCAAAAACATTGTCATATGTTTGAGTCATATCTTTTACCTTTCTGTAATTTTTCTATATCGTTTCCTGGCCAGATCGATATCTTTTTTCGGGGTTGTCTGCGTCTTTTTCTGAAAGGCATGCAAAACGTGAACTGCATCTTTAAATTTAGCGATATATATAACCCTGAACTGGCCGCCGGTATGGATACGAATTTCTTTAACTCCCTTACCGATGGTTTGCATAGGTTTCCATTCGTCCGGCTCGCTTCCGAATTGTACTTGCATGAGTTGATAACCACCTTCATGTCTCG
>JAFDHS010000212.1 GCA_019308655.1 Deltaproteobacteria bacterium | reverse complement strand
CCTAATCCGCTTCCAAGCACGGCTATGGTTTTGCCGTTTCCCAGCAAAGCGCCTTCATGTGCAGCCGTATCAATTCCTCTTGCCATTCCGCTTACCACCTTGATTTTCAGAGCAACCAAATCCCTGCACAGGCGTTTGGTTGTAAATATACCGTAGTTCGTTGCATTTCTGGAGCCGACAACCGCTATATTGTTTGTGCTGTTATCAAGGTTTCCAAAAATATACAAATAAGCTGGAGGGTCGGGTATCTGCAGTAAAAGAGGGGGATAATCAGGATCAGCCATTGTGACGATCCTGAATCCTTTATTAAACGCAAGATCCAGATCTTTTTTAACCGCGTCGGGTATTTTGTGTTTCTGAATCGCTGATGCAAGACGATGAGAAATACCTTCAACCTGTAAAAGGTCATTATATGATGCGGAAAAGACCTGTTCCGGGGATTTGAAACGGTCTATAAGTCGTTTGAAAAGGTGATTGCCTACCCCATGAACACTTTTTAAGGCAAACCATGGCAGAATTTTTTCCATAAAGGCGTGTTGAGATGATTTGTTTTAGTTGTTTTTTCCACGAGTTTGCCAGGCAAGCAGAATAGGGCTTGCAACATATATTGACGAGTACGTCCCGACAAAGACACCTATGATCATGGTAAATGCAAAATCGTGTATGATTCCGCCGCCAAGAGCAAAAAGGGCCACAACCACAACAAGGGTGGTCACGGATGTCAGTAATGTACGGCTCAGGGTTTCATTGATGCTTTTATTTATAATAATGTCCATAGATTTTTTGCGGTGTTTTTTTAAATTTTCACGTATCCGGTCAAAAACAATTATGGTATCGTTTAAGGAATATCCGATTATGGTCAGAATGGCCGCTATTATGGGCAAAGTGAATTCCTTACCTAAAATGGAAAAAATGCCTACCGTAATCGTAACATCATGGATAAGCGCAACAATAGCTCCCATAGCATATTTCAGCTTAAGGAACCAGGAGAGTATAAGTGTAACGATCAGTGCTACGGCTATAAGAAAAGGGATGCTGACATCAAAAATAGAAAGAAAATAAACCGCTCCCATAAGTGCAGCCGCCATAACTCCGCTCAAAAGCCATTTTAACTCAAAACGTCCCGAGATGTATATCGTTATGAAAAGGAGCGCATAGAACATTGCAAACAGAGCTTTTTCACGAAGATCTTTACCGACTTGGGGACCGACCATCTCTACGCGTCGAATTTCCGGTTCATAGCCCGTGGCGGATTTCAAGGCATTTTTAACCTTGATTGAAAAATCTTCACCGGTCATGATCGACTGGTTTGTCCGTATAAGATATTCATTTTCCTGTTTCTCACCAAATTGCTGAACGGATGATTTAGCAAGATCTATGGTGTTAAGCCCGGATTTTATATCATCTATGTTTACAGGTGTAAAAAATTTTACCTGCATTAATGTTCCGCCGGCAAAATCGATGCCGTACTTAGGACCCTTTTGTATGACGAGCGATGCAATACTGATAAGTATTATAGCAAAGGATATGAAAAAAGCCGTTTTCCTTTTTCCGATAAAATTTATGTTTATGTCAGGTTTGATAAGGCGCATGTACAGGTTCCTCTTGATTTAAGTGTCAGATTTTTTTTAGATAGCTGATTCAGCCGATTCAACCGGTTTGAGCAACCAATAAAAAAATGTATCTATATGCTTAGCGTTTTTACTTTCCGATTTATCACAAAATAATCAAATACGATTCTGGACATGAAAAGCGCTGTCAGCAGGCTGGATAAAACGCCCAGGCTCAGGGTGACGGCAAATCCTTTGACAGGACCTGTCCCGAACTGGAAGAGTACAAGCGCTGCGATAAGCGTTGTTACATTGGCATCAAGAATAGTAAGGGTCGCCCGGTCAAAGCCGGCACTTACTGCTGCACGCGGCGTCTTGCCAAGATTCATTTCTTCCCTGATGCGTTCGAAGATCAAAACATTGGCATCAACCGCCATACCTATGGTCAGTATGATACCTGCAATTCCTGGAAGGGTTAAGGTGGCCTGTAAACATGCCAGTCCTCCGGCAATCAATAAAATATTCAAAACCAGAGCAAAGTCTGCAATCAGACCTGCGCCCTTATAGTATATAACCATGAATAAAATGACAAGGATGCCTCCAACAACCATTGAGAGAATCCCTTTATTGATGGAATCTTGCCCGAGTGAAGGGCCGACGGTCCTTTCTTCCAAAATATTGACCGGTGCCGGAAGGGCTCCCGCGCGAAGGGCAATGGCAAGGTCATGTGCTTCTTCCGTAGTGAAATTTCCGGTAATACGGGCGCTGCCGCCGGAAATTTTATCCTGGATAACAGGTGCGGAATAAACCTTGTTATCTAAAACGATGGCAAGGCGTTTTTTTATATTTTCTTCCGTTATCCTCGCAAAGATTCTTCCGCCTTTTTTATCAAACTCAATGGACACATAAGGTTCGTTGTACTGTGAATCTATCTGTACTCTTGCATCCGTAAGGGAAGCTCCGGTCAGCAGCGTCCTTGTTTTCAGAAGATAGGGTACTTTATCCACACGGTTGGTTGATTCGTCTTTTTTTAACTGGTAAAATATTTTGCTTCCGGGAGGGACATTTCCTTTTAATGCTTCATTTAGGTTGTGTGTTTCATCCACCAGCTTGAATTCTAAAAGGGCGGTTCTTCCGATAAGTTCTTTTGCTCTTTGGGTGTCCTTGATGCCGGGAAGTTGAATCAGAATGCGTTTTTCACCCTGAATACGGATATCCGGTTCGCTGACGCCGAACTGATCAATGCGGTTTCTGATTGTTTCAAGAGCCTGTTCCGTTGACATTTTCTTGATATGAGCAGCTTCTTTATCCGGAAGGTCTATGGCAATTTTCAGGAAGTCTTTTTCCTTTGATTTTGAACTGATCCTAAGAATTCCGAATTCTTTGTCAAAGAATTCCGAATTCTTTGTCAAGAAGTGCTTCGAAATTTTTTATGTTTTCATCGCCCTGAATTTTGACCGATATTCCGCTTTTTCCGAAACGGTCTATGCCCATATGCTTTATATGTTCTTTTCTCAGTAAACTTCGAAGTTCGTTGGTTATACGTTCTACCGTACTTTCTACGGCTTTTTCCGTTTCCACTTCAAGGACAAGGTGCATGCCCCCTTGAAGGTCAAGGCCGAGATTGATTTTTTTGTGGGGCCACCATGCCGGATTAATTGTGGGAAGCAGGTATATGACAGCGATACTTATAACCACGAGACATGTAATCAGTCTCCAGGAAAGATT
>JAFDHS010000211.1 GCA_019308655.1 Deltaproteobacteria bacterium | reverse complement strand
TTTGATGATTTTCAGCGGGGCCGGGTTGATCAAGCCCATGGAAGAGATGCGGCATAATTTTGAAAAAAAGCATCATATTCAAGCCGATGTTCACTATGGTAATTCCGGTGAAATTTTTGCCTGTATTGCAGCGGGTCAACCGGCTGATGTATTCATTCCCGGGGCTGAAAAATATACCAATGATGCCCTGAAAAACGGATGGGTGACAAAAGAAACCATTAATAAACTCGTCCTTCACGTTCCGGTGATTGCGGTTCCAAAAGGAAATCCGGCCAATATCAGCGGATTGACGGACCTTGGAAAACCGGGAACCCGCGTTGCTATCGGGGACCCCAAGGCCCCGGCAATCGGCAGAGTGGCCAAAAAGATTTTTAAGAAAAACGGCATGACCGATAAGATTAATCCCAACATTGCCGTGTTTGCCCCGACCGTCAATCAGTTGCTGATCTATGTGTCGTTAAAGCAGGTGGATGCGGCAATTATCTGGGAAGACCTGACTGCGTGGGCCGAAGGCAAAGGCAAGATTGAAGTTATTCCCATTGCCAAAGAGCAAAATATTATCAAGACGATTCCATGGCTTTGCAATTCAATGAATATATCTCTTCCGATGAGGGGTTGAAAATCTGGTCAAAATGGGGATTTGAGCCTTGCGCAAAATAAGCTTGTTTCATCTGATGCTTATCGTTTTTACATTTTTTATAACCTTTCTGCTGCTCATGGCCATGGGTTCCATTTTTGTTGTGGCGAGCTGGGAGGATATCCGGCAGAATATCTGGAGCCCGGAGATGCGGTTTTCGCTGCGGCTCTCCATGATTACGGGGCTTATCTCCACCGCCTTGGTCATGTTTTTTGCATTGCCCATCGGTTATACGTTGTCACGCTTTGATTTCTGGGGCAAGGGGTTTGTCAAAACCATTACCGACATGCCCGTTGCCTTTCCGGAGCTGGTGCTGGGTTTATGCCTGCTTTTGCTTTTCGGCAATACCTTTGTGGGGGATTTTTTAAATTTCGTGGGGCTGAACTTTGTGTTTTCCCAAAAAGGCGTTGTTGCGGCCCAGTTTTTTACTGCCTTGCCCTATGCCATTCGCATTATGAAATCAACATTTGATTATATTGATCCGCGAATGGAGTTTATCTCCAGGAGTCTGGGCTATTCCCAATTTGAGACATTTTTGAATATTTCTCTGCCCATGGCAAAAAGCGGGATTTTAGCCTCCACGGTGATCTCCTTTGCCCGATGTATCGGCACGTTCGGAACCGTACTCATATTGGCTGGCGGTTCCTACATGAAAACGGAGGTGCTGCCCATTACCTTGTATTTAAACATCTCCTACGGCAATATGGGAATGGCGCTGACCAGCGGAATCGTTTTGATGGTGGTTTCATTTCTGGCAATTTTTGTGTTTGAAAAGGCAGAGGTAGGATTTTGAGCTTTTTGACCATTGAAGATCTTCATTTGAATTTGGGTGAATTCTTTTTGCAGGAGGTTTTTTTGAGCTTGCAAAAAGGAGATTATCTGGCGGTCCTGGGGCCCACCGGCGCCGGGAAGACCATCCTGCTGGAGAGTATTATTGGTTTCTGGAAGCCGAACAAAGGACAAATTTACCTGGAAGGTGAGAATATTACGGGTCTCCTGCCGGAAAAACGCCGCATCGGAATTGTTTATCAGGACTATGCCCTTTTACCTCATTTTACGGTATTTAAAAATATCGCTTACGGCCTGGAAAAGAAAGAAAAGAAAAAGGAGACGCTCGGTAAAAAAGTCAGGGAGATGGCTGCCGCGCTTCAGATCGATCATCTGCTTCATCGAAAGCCGACCACCCTTTCCGGCGGTGAGCAGCAGCGGGTGGCCCTGGCCCGGGCCTTGATCGTAGAACCCAGGCTGCTGTTGATGGATGAGCCGCTGTCGGCTCTGGACCCTCGGACCCGCAGAGATGCCAGGCAACTGCTCAGACGGCTCATTCAAAAGCAAAATACCACCGTCATTCACATTACCCATGATCTTGATGACGTCTGGGCGCTGGCCAACAAGGTTGCCATCTTCAAGCAGGGAAGGCTTTTGCAGTTCGGTTCCATGAAGGAGGTCTTTCACCGTCCCCAAACCCGATTTGTGGCTGATTTTGTCGGGGCCACCATTTTTGAGGGAAGGGTGGTCAAAGCAGAAGAAGGCATAAGCCGGATCAATGTGGATGGCTTTGAGCTGGTAAGCCTGGACCATGCCGAAACAGGAGAGAACGTAAAGGTTGCCATTCGTCCGGAGAATATTGTCGTTTTCAAAAGCATGCCAACGGATGCTTCGGCTCAAAATGTGATCAAGGCCCGACTACAGGAGATTATGAGCGAAGGGACCACCTGCCTGTTGTATCTGAAAATCAATGACACGGTATTTCATGTTTTTGTGGCAAACAATGCCGTGGAACGGCTGAACCTCAAAGAGGGGGATATCGTGTATGCCCTGATTAAGGCGTGCAATGTGAGAATTGTATAAGGAAATTTTTTTAAAAAATACCCGGTAGGCGCTTTGATCATTAAATCAGCCCATTTAATTTGCTCGGTTTTTGCTTATCTTTTATTTGCTATAAATCCAGTCAGGGCAGGTGTGATGATCAATATTGCCAGGCCCAAAAACTAATCAAAAAAATATAACCCCTAAACCGGGTTTTTAGACGCCCCAGGTTGAAGTAGATTCAACGAAAGAATATCACATGATTTTTTTCAGATTTAAAAATTCAGATATATAGCAGGTATCTGTAACGGGCGCCCCCGTGTGATAGGACGCGCTTCGTGCCCCTCGGTATCCTCAGCCGCGCCCGATAGGACCGACGCTTCGCGCCGGTCCTATCGCAGAACTAACCTGCTGAAATCGCCAATAAAAGACAAGTATTTATAGCCGATAATATATTAACACAGGACCAAGTATGTGTGCAAAATCAGCCTGCGATTTCAGACAGGTTCAGTGATTTGTTAGCCAGATTTTGAATGCATCGTATTATTTATTAAAATTAATTGTCCGCCATTTCTCCCTCCCATTACGACTAATGACAATTGTTAAAATATCGGAAAAATTATTAGGAGTCACTTTGAATCTCAGCCATAAAAAGGTGTTTTTTATATCTATTAGTTTTTTCCATTTATCAGGACGACTATTTTGCGACAAATGCTTGTATCCAGAAATATCATCTGATTTTTCAAATTTGTGAACAGCAAGTATTTTGTATTTCTTTCCTAAAGTCCAAAAAACTGGTTTAATTATACTTGCAGCATCTCCTTCTTTTAATTTAGATTCAGTATAGATCTTATAATAAATCCAAGAGATCACTCCCAATGCAAACGGCGTTATTGCAGAAAATGCGGAAGCATAATCTCTATTAAAATCCTTTATGAAGCCCTTTATAAATTCCCACACAATTTTATACCTTTTCTAATTTTGGCTAACGGGCGCGGGGCATGCCCCCGCGTGTCTGTCTCGACCCGTGTGATAGGACGCGCTTCGTGCTCCTCGGTATCCTCAGCCGCACCCGTTAGATACCTATCCTGATATAGGGGGAAAGATAGATATCTTGCCAATATCTGCAATATTCACTACTTGCAGATATCCTTTCCATATTTCAGAATTTGTTAATATTTTGATACCGCTGGTTTATCGTTAGCGCTCTCATAAGTTTGTCTCAGAACGTTGGTAATATATTTAATTTGGAAGATCTCTTATTTTATTTTTGCCTTTCGAAATTAACTACCGGCTTAACATCGCGACATTTCTGTTCTAATTGATGGGAAATTTGAGAAATAGCGGCTTGGGATAAAACCCTGTTTTTGGAACGGACCACCCAGGAACAGAAAAATTTGGGGTTCATGACTAATAAACCATCTGGCGCAATGATCCTTTCTACAAACCATCCCGGAAGCAGTAAAGCGGGGATTGTAGAGACTTGTGTGCCGATTGCCTTTGACAAGCATTGCGAAAGCCATTTTGCTTGACGTTTTGATTGCTGAATCGATTTTACCTCAATTTTATGAGGGAATTTGAGCTGACGACCGTCATATGTTACTTTTGCATCCGCAGTTCCGTTTCCACTGATGGGTTTTCTCCGCGCTTTGGTTTCGATCGCGAAAACACCGGCAGGCCCGACGACGATGTGATCAATGTTGAATTTATCCGCCGGAAAATCATGATACACACAATATCCATTCAACATTAATTGATTGAGTTCCTGGCCGACAACAAGTTCACCATCACATCCTAATCTTAGCTCTCTGCGGCGGAAGATTGATTTCATTAATTTGAACGCTGAAAACACTATTAATCCAATAGCTAAAGCCGCAGTAGTGATGATCCGGGAAGCTGTCTCTTTTGCATTCCCAAAATATGATTGTGAGATATGGATAGCATACACAAAAATAGGGAGGGTCAATGCACAAAAGAGATACGATGAAATCTCATCATTTATATCGTCAATTTGTTTAATTAGCGATTGCCCCGGACTTCTCAGAAAATTTTCAGTAAACGGCAAACGACGTTTCTTTTTTCGAATAGAAAATTTTATTATGAATATAAGACTGATTAAAATTCCAAAAGCTACAAATAATATGATTAATGGAAGTGAGCCGATAAGAAGAGATTTCAATTTAATCCAATCCAGTGTTTAATAGTTTTGAATTTCATGTAATTGTGCACAGGACAAGACGGGATGGCAAAGGATTTTGCTCGCTGTTTTTGCACAGCGCACACAACGGGCGCATATATTAACGTTTTTGCTCATAGACAGCTCTTTTGCGGTTTCCGCTTTGCTTGATGTGTCCATCCGTGGTTTCTCAAGTGCGGGTTTGAGGTATGCTTCATTGAAGCTGTCACGATGCTTGAGGTTCAGCTTCTGCTGGAGTTCACTCCGGCTAAGTTCACTATAATTTGTTCGGGGAGATGAGCAAAGCGTTTCTGCATCACCTCTGTCAGTTCAAAAACGGAATCATCCAACTTGCTGAAGAAGAACCTTCAGAGTTAGAAAAATGGCGATTTTGCGGGCTTCAGCCATGGTGCAGATAAGCAGAGCGCGAATGTCATTCAATGAACACGATTGTTTTCCGTGGCGTATGCAAGCATATCGGCCTGCTCTTGGGTTATTGTTATTCCCGTGATTGCTTTTGGCTGGCCGTCGGGATGAGGTAAGGATCGCGGTTAATTCATCTGCTTCAGTATATTGAGGTACAATCCTTGTCTTTTAAAACTCGCTCAAAGCTACAAAGGCAGAAGCCGATTGTCAACTGCTTTTTGCTGTATTTAACTATAGTTGCTTATTGTAATGTACTGGGATCTGGGATGATCATTCACCACCGAATTTTTATGCAAAATATGGAAAGTAAAAAATGATCCTGCATGTACTAAAAGCAAAGTATATCGATGATTATGAGGTTAAAATCACTTTTAATGATGGTTGGAAGCCAGTTCCTTTCCCAGGCGGCGTGCCTTTCTCCGGGTTCGTTCCCCTATGGGTTGCCGTTGCTTTCCAGCGGCAAGACCAATAAAAAGCACACCAATTGTTTTGGCGCCAAGAAGGGTTGCGGCCTTTCTCAGCAAACCGACCA
>JAFDHS010000210.1 GCA_019308655.1 Deltaproteobacteria bacterium | reverse complement strand
CATATCAGAACACTTCTGTTGACTTTTTTTTACAGACAGATGCCGGAATTAATAGAAAAGGGGTATCTTTATATTGCTCAACCCCCTTTATTCAGAGTGGGTAAGGGGAAAAAAGGAACATATCTTAAAGATGAAGAGGAATACAGTGAGTACCTATTAAAAAGAATATGTGATAACAAAAGTGTTAAAAATGATAACGACACCAAGATATCCGAACAGAAACTCTATTCTTTTATGGTGGACCTTTCAGAATACTTAACCGCTCTTTTAAAATTGGAAAAGCGGGGTTTTAATTCAAAAATTGTTGAATTACTGACAAAAAAAGGAGTTAACGATAAGACGTTTCTTCAAAATAAAGATAAAATGTCTGATCTGAAAGATATGCTGTCCGACAAAGGGTATGATGTTGCCGAATTGACCTGGAACGAAGAACGAAGTATTTATGAGTTAATGGTGAAATCCCCTGAAAATAATATAGGCTTTGCCGCAGAGACGGTGAGTATGGACACCCAACCGGTAAAAATAGGAAGATCGCTTATCTGTTCAATGGACTTTCAAAATAGTTTAGTCTTAAATAAAAAGATACTAAATTTTGATCACCCACCTTTTTCCGTATTTAATAAAGATAATGAAGAGGGTTTGATTTCTGTTGAAAATAAAAAAGATCTTTATCTTTATATGATGGAAGAGGGGAAAAAAGGGATTTCCATTCAGCGATACAAAGGGCTTGGAGAAATGAATCCCAACCAGCTATGGGAAACAACCATGGATCCCGAAATGAGAATAATGCTTCAGGTAAAGGTGGAGGATGCTGTTGAGGCCGATGAAATTTTTACACTGCTTATGGGAGATGAGGTTGAACCCCGAAGAAATTTCATCCAGTCAAATGCCCTTGAAGTAGAGATGCTGGATATTTAGAACCGTTTAAAAATTGACGAATCGCCTGCAAAAGCATGAGAGCAGTTCAAATTGTCGTAAATTTTTCCTCGTTCTCATACTTACCAACATGGCAGAATCACGTTGCGACGTAATCCTGCCATGTTAAAATTTGAGGAGTGAAAATAAATACCTTCTCAATTCTCACCACTCAGATTTTCTTACCCCCCCTGGACAGACCTTTCATCAAGGGTAGCGTTCATGCTCTAAAATCCTTTGTCAAAGAGATTAAAATAGTTTAATAGTATAGGAATTTCCATTTTATTGGCAAATAAATCAATGTGTTGAATAAAGTCCGCCCGAAGGGCGCTAAGTACAGTTATAAATAGGCGATTTTTTCGGGATGGGCTGAATTTTTTAATACTATCCAAAAGGACTTTTTATGGATTTATTTAAAAATACAAAATTTCATATTCTTATGGTGATTTTATTTGTTTTTATTTTACTGGGTATTTTAATAATTCATTATAAAAATAAAGAAGATTCGGAGGCCATTGTCACTGAACCCCAGCCGGAAACATTCACCTTTTTTGATTTGGGGGTAAATACTGTTTTTACAAAAGAAATCAAGGAAAAATTAATTGATAAACTGGGGCCTGATGCCATAGAGCATTGGAGTCCTGTTAATCTGGAGACCAATTACAAAGGTTTTTTGCAAAAAAACTTTCCACGACTCCATGAATTAAATAATGAATTAAATATTGATCAAGGTGTGGAGACCGGGCGAAATACGATTAAAGCCACTTACCGATATGCACGAAATAAAAAGCTGCCTTTCTATTTTATCAAGCTGGTTTTTTCAAGCCATACAAAAAACCCCTTGTTTTTTATCATAAACTCAAAAAAAGAGGGCATTAATGTACTTGATCAAATAAAAGAAAAATATGGAAAACCCGAAACAATTCAATGGGATGTTAAAAACGGCAAATCTTTATATTGGAAAAAGAACAGGGACCTTTTAATCGCATCTGTTCTTCCGGACAAATTCGGTAATCCTTTGCATCATATCGTGATATATTATGTTGATAATATAGAAGATTTCTTAAAAAAAATACACAAACGGCTGCAACAGCGAGAAGAAAAGACAAAGGGAGCGGCTGAAACCGCTTTTTAGTATCTTAATTCTAAAATTCGTTGATTTTATGGCAAAAAAATTTAAGGATTTAATAAAGTTTGAAGTGCCTAAAGTGATCTAAAGTGCCTAAAGTTGAGGAATTCTATCAATTTTATATATAAAAGGACTGAGCGAAGCGATTCATTAACTTTAGCTCACTTCAAACTTTAGCTCACTTTAGCTCACTTTTTCTGTTTGGGTAATATGAAACGTATAGAAGAGACTACACTGCTTTATGAAATAAGCAAGGCGCTCAATGAGAACCTGGACCTGAAAAAATCTTTATACAGGGTTTTGGAGATTCTCTCCGAGTCAATGGATATGATTCGTGGAACAATAACGATTCTTAATCCGCTGCGTAATGAAATCAGTATAGAAGTTGCCCATGGCCTTTCCAAGACCGCCATGCACAAAGGAAAATATAAATTGGGCGAGGGAATTACCGGCCGGGTGATTCAGACCGGCAATGCCGTCGTCATATCAAAGATAAGCCAGGAGCCTATGTTTCTGGACCGAACGAAATCCAGAAAAGTTAAACAGGACCAGGAACTCTCCTTTATATGCGTACCCATAAAAAAGGGAACTCAGGTTATCGGAGCCGTCAGTGTTGATAAGCCGTATAGTGAAGTGTATCCCTTAAAAAACGGCAAAAAGATCATGTCTGTCGTTGCAGCCATGATCGCAACTCAGGTCATCAACCTTGAAAGAATCAATCTCGAAAAAGAGCAGTTAAAAAAAGAAAATACAAGACTTCGTAATGAACTTGAAAAACGATACCGGATTAATAATATCATCGGCAACAGCAACAAAATGAGGGAGGTTTATCAGTTCAATTCATTACAACAGCAATCGGGCAAATCACCCTTTTGTGAAGATAAACTGTGCGGCACTTCCGATCAATCTTATCGAAAGCGAGCTTTTCGGACATGAAAAAGGGGCATTCACAGGCGCTATCAATAAAAAAATAGGGAAATTTGAACTCGCCGATAAGGGAACCTTATTTCTTGATGAAATAGGATCAATTGATGAAAATGTTCAGGTAAAACTTCTTCGTGTTTTGCAGGAAAGAGAATTTGAACGGGTAGGCGGTATAACCACAATAAAGTCCGATGTTCGCAT
>JAFDHS010000209.1 GCA_019308655.1 Deltaproteobacteria bacterium | reverse complement strand
TTTTCTAATGAATATGCAATTTGCCCTTAGTCGCAGCACCTGGGAGGCATATAAACTACTTGGAAAGGATCTGCTTTATTTTTCGATCCTGATCATTATTATCGGCCGTGCCTGGTGCGGCTGGATCTGTCCTTTCGGATTTATCCAGGATGTTCTGGATGTGATCCGGCGAAGGCTGCACATTGATTACATAAGATTTTCCGAACGGTTGCGCAACGGTTTGAGTTGTATCAAGTGGATCTTTCTCTTTATTGCCATATTGATTCCCCTGTGGGTGGCCTTTCCTTTTTTTGCCCCGAATGTTGCCAGAGATCTGCGCCATCCTTTTTGTCAAATGTGTCCGGCAAGATGCATCCTCCCTCTTGTTACAGGCAATCCATCTCAGGTGATGGTTGATTTTAAAAGTGCTACCACCATTATCATGAGTATCCTCGGACTGATTTTTTCCATTCTTGCCATAGCCGGTGCCTTGATAAAAAGACGCTTCTGGTGTCCTTACTGTCCGATGGGCCTGTTGTTAGGCTGGTACAGGAAACTCAGCTTTATAAAACTCAAAAAAGAAAATCAAAAATGCACCCTGTGCGAAATCTGTTACAATGTTTGCCCGGTAGAGATACAGGATGTTTTCAAGGAGCGGGAAAAGAAAGACGTAACCTTTTCCGATTGTATCCTGTGCTTAAAATGTATCGAAAATTGTCCTGAAGACGATGCCTTGCGTGCAACCTTTTTAGGAAAAACGATTTATAAGTCCACAAACAAGGGTTTTTTCAAAAGGCAGAATATTATACAAAAAGTTTAAAGTGACTAAAGTGATCTAAAGTGCCTAAAGTTGAGGCATTTTATCAATTTATATAAAAAGACGGAGCGAAGCGACTCATTAACTTTAGCTCACTTTCCGGTTTGTCCGGATTAAGAAGAAGCAATCATGAAAAATGCTCAATTAAAAAAACGGCAAGACCGCTTTGCCCGGGGTATCGCCCGTTCGTCGGAAATGGTCCTTGCTGAATTGGAGGATTGTCCGGATCGACCGCGGAACCTGGACTATTTTATCAGGACAATGCGGGACGTGTTTGTAGAGGACCAATGGGATAAACGGTTAAAACAAGGCGATGAGGAGAAGAAGATCATCGGCACGTACTGCATGATGGTGCCCGAAGAGCTTATTTATGCCGCCGGTGCGATACCGGTTCGACTTTCCGGTGGAAGTTATGAGGCCTCCTGTGTGGGGGATGAACAGGTCCCGAGGGATACCTGTCCTGTGGTAAAAGCATCGCTCGGTTCTGCTTCGCTGAATTCTCCTTCACCCTATGAGATGTGCGATGTCGTCATCGTTCCCACAACCTGTGATGCCAAGCGGAAAATGGGAGAGGAACTTTCAAGGTTTAATGAGGTCTGGATGCTGGAGGTCCCCCATATAAAAGAGAGTGAAGCTTCAAGAAGGCAATGGCTTCAACAAATTTACGGGTTAAAGAAAAGTCTTGAAAAATATACAGGCAGAAAATTTTTCGGCAAAAAAATATCACGAAAAGCGCTGGATGCTTCGATCAAGATGATAGGTTTTGCCCAGTACCAGGCACGAAGGCTTTATGAAATCAGAAAATCGAAAAAACCCGTGATTTTCGGGCGAGAGGCGACACTTGCAATCAATGCGTATTGTTATGATACGGTTCCCGAGTGGACAAAAGCAATGGCTGAATTGAATGACGAATTGGAAGAAAGATCTAAAAACGGCCCCTTTGTTTGCAGGGAGCATACGCCTCGCATATTACTGGCGGGTTGTCCTACGGCTTTTCCAAATTGGAAGATTCCATCGCTGATCGAAGAGATGGGGGCTGTTCTTGTTACGGATGAGTCATGCCTGGGGGATCGATATTTATACGATCCTGTCGGGATAACCGAAAGCTCAATGAGGGATATGATGACAGGTATTGCTGCCAGATATCTTATGCCATGCGTTTGTCCCTCCTTTGCACCCAATGAGGACAGGCTCTTCAGATTGCTTCAAATGGCAGAGGATTTCAGTGTTGACGGGATTATATACCATGTCCTCAAAGGATGTGTCATTTATGATTTTGAACTGTTTCGTGTTGAAAAAATAATGAAAGAGAAGAATATTCCGGTATTGAGAATTGAAACCGATTACAATCCTGAAGACATTGAACAGTTAAGAACTCGGATTGAAGCATTTATAGAAATGCTTGCATCAAAAAAGAAAAAAACAAAGGAGCTATGACCGTATGAGATGCTATGCAGGGATTGATGCCGGTTCAACGTACATCAAAGTGGCGATAATAGATGAAAACAAAACATTACTAGAGTATAAAGTGACACCGACCGGAATAGATGCCCGGAACACGGCAAGAGAAATTATCGATGCGCTGTGTAATGATGCCGGCATTTCTCCATCTGACATTCTTTCAATTACCTCAACGGGTTACAGCAGAAGGCGGATCGATATTGCCGATGAAAACGTAACAGAGATAAAGGCCCATGCTGTCGGTGTGCTTTGGGCTGCACCTGAAGGTGCAGATATTCGGACCATCATTGATGTCGGAGGACAGGACAGCAAAGTGATTTCCCTTGATGAACAAGGGGAAGTAAAAAATTTTGTTATGAATGACAAATGTGCGGCAGGCACAGGACGTTTTTTAGAAACCCTTGCCCGTGTCATTGAGCTTTCCGTTGAAGAGATCGGGCCGTTTTCTTTGGAGTCAAAGGCGCCCTGCCGGATTAACAGCACCTGTGCAGTATTTGCAGAATCTGAGGTGATATCCCTGCTTGCCAGGGGAAAAAAGCCCGTGGATATTATCGCGGGAATCCATACGTCTTTGTCCAAACGGATTTCAGGGATGGCAAGAAAGGCGGGTTTGGAATCCGATGTACTTTTAGCCGGTGGTGGAGGCCTTAATCCGGGTCTTGTCGCTGCCTTTGAAGATGAGCTGATGATGGATATCCATGTTGCCCAAAATCCTCAGTTGAATGGTGCCATCGGCGCCGCTCTTCTTGCCGGAAATTTATCATAAAAATACTAATATTTTATAATATCTTTAAATTCTTATTGATTTTTATGTTCTAATTATATAATAGAATTGAAAATTTTGTTATCAGGTG
>JAFDHS010000208.1 GCA_019308655.1 Deltaproteobacteria bacterium | reverse complement strand
GCGCAGTTGGCAAAAAAGGTCCATATGATGATGGTGCAAAGCATCCAAAAGGCTGTTTTTTTCATTTTTATTTTGTCTCACTCTCATTACCGTTAGGGACTCGGTACAAATAAAATGTTCCAGATAGCGCTCATATTCAGGTCAGATTGATTCGATCTGAAATCTAATCGCCACAGGAATAGTCGTTCTATTTCGAGGACGATTTGATTGAGGATCGGATAAAGATGGCCTGAAGAGGAGATGCTAAATGGGATAGTTTATTTGTGCTGAGTCCCTTATAGCGGCGCCACAATGGTGTGATCACCAACTGTTACCAGTGTCACGTCAACGCCATAAACCTGGCGAATCATTTCCGAAGTAAGGCTCTCCCGGGTCGATACCGAATGAATTTGCCGGTCTTTGAGTAAAATGAAACTGTCAGCAAACCGTACGGCCATGTTCAGGTCGTGAATAGCGATCACCGCCGACAACCCCTGGGTTTCAACAATACGGCGGATCAGCCCCATCACTTCAAGCTGATTTTTCAGATCCAGATTACTCGTCGGTTCATCCAGCAGAAGAATTTCGGGTGACTGGGCAAGGGCCCGGGCGATCACAACCTTTTGGATCTCTCCGCCGCTTAAATCATTGACAAACCGCATGGCCATAGGCGCCAAACCGAATTGACAGATGATATCCTCTACAAAAGCGTAATCGCTCTCCTCGGTTTTCCAACGGATGTGGGGTTTACGTCCCATGAGAACGGCCTCGAAAACGGTCAAACGGGTTTTCGGATGACGCTGGGGCACATACCCCATCCGCCGTGCCACGCTTTTTTGATTCATACCCAGCACATCTTCGCCGTCGACCAGCACTGATCCGCGTTGAGGTTTGAGAATGCGGTTCAAACACTTGAGCAACGTGGATTTACCGGCGCCGTTGACACCCAGGAGACACATAACCTGTCCCCGCTCAAGTGAGAAATTCACGCCCGACAGCACGGGATGGCTGTTATAGGAAAAGTTGATATCATCTACCGCCAGTTTCATCGATACCCCCGAACCAACAGATAAAGAAACATGGGTGCGCCTAAAAACGAAGTAATCACGCCCACCGGCAGCGCTCCGGAGCCGATCACCACCCGTCCCAACGTATCGGCCGTCAACAGCAGCAAAGCGCCCAAAACCGAGGAAAAAGGAATCAACAGGCGATGATCGTCTCCGACGATACGCCTGGCCATATGGGGCGCGATCAACCCGATAAAAGCGATAACCCCATGAAAAGCGGTGGCCAGTGCAGAGACCAAAGCTGCCGCAACCATACCTGAAATTCTGATTTTTTCCACACTTACCCCCAGCCCTTTGGCCGTCTCTTCACCCGAGGACATGGCGTTGAGGTCCCATCTCAAAACCATTAAGAAAAACGAAGCAACAAAAACAGCTCCTGTCATCAGCCCGATTTCCCACCAGTTCGAACGGGCCACATCCCCAAACGTCCAGAAAACGACCATGGCCAACTGGGTCTCCGTGGCCAGATATTGAATCAGGATCGTGGCCGAAGCGAACAGGGAAGACAGCGCCACACCGGCCAGTATGACGGCCTCGGGCGAAAGCCTTTTGAGCCGGGCCATAATAAGGATGACGAGTGTCGCCCCCATGGCACCCCCAAAAGCAAAAGCCGTCACCGAAAACACCTGGGCGCTGAAAACGACAATGGACAACGCCGCTCCAAAGGCCGCACCCTGGCTGATTCCCAATGTAGAAGGAGAACCCAGCGGATTTTTCAGCAAAGATTGTATACACAGGCCGGAGAGCGAAAGCCCCCAGCCACTCATAATGGCAGCAGCCACACGCGGCAGGCGGATATTGGCGATGACCACACGAAAAGCACCCTCGGCATTTCCTGTTAAGGCCAATAAGACATCCTTAATGGGAATTTCGTATGTCCCCTGGGTGACGGCATATACAGCCACGATAAAAACCATGGCGATCAGAACCATCAACAGAAGTATTTTCCGGCGTATGTGCTCAAGATAAGCTGAGGTAATTGAGGCAGTTTCAAGTTTCATTCAGGGCCTATGAACTTTGCAGATAATTTTTTATTAATCGGAGTATTCCAAACAAAAAAAGGCCACGAGATCCCTTCCTCTTTTCAGGGAAGACAGACCTTCGTGGCCTTTTTCTGATTTTATGGAATTTCCGCTAATACATAGCAGAGAATTTTATATTTTGAGTCTTACTGATTTTAAGCCCCTTGGAACCGCACACTTAAATCAGAACAAATGGCTTCTACCACTTGAAATGAGCGGCTTCTGCCGCACAAATTTAAAAAAATAATTTACTTAAGGCATTTTAAAAAGTCAAGATTTTTATCTGGATTCCCACCTTCACGGCAATGAAGTTTTCAAGTAATAATCATAAATCAAGGTTTGAGCCCACCCTCTATATCCGACTTTTTATCCGATAGGAGATGGGTAATCTCCTCAATAACTTTGAATATGCTCATCTGCTTACCGGCTTGAACAGTTCCGGTTGAGCCGTCATGCTTGTGATGAGGAAAACCGGGCAATTCCGGAAAATGGGGTGTGTTGTCCCAGCGGACAATAAGATTGCCATCAGCGTCTGCCCAGTGATAACTGTAAGTTATTACCTCGATATTATCTTCAGCGACAAGCTGAACATATTCTGAAAACTCCAGAAAACTCTTATTGCAAAGGACTATCCGGGCTCTAAGATACCCATCGGTAGATGTCATTCGTTCCCGTACGATTTGGAAACTTGCCAGCAACGGATTCGTCAGAAGAAGTTCTTTAACCGCTTCCAGATATTCAAGAATCGTCACATGTTCTCCTCAGCGGATAGCAATTCCAATCGTTTTTCAAGTCTCCGGGCCATCTGAACTATAGATGCCCACTCAACGAAATCCATGCTGTCTTCGGTTTGCCCTCGCTGGAAGCGGTTATAAAATTGGGCTGATGAAATCTTATACCGTTGTTCAAAAACCGATAAATCTGCCTTCAACTGTTGAAGTTGCTTCCTGCAAGTCTCGGCTTCATACGCCAGTAATTTATTTAGCGTACGAGTCGCCATTTCACTGGCCTGGCCTTGGCGATAAAGCTCGGCCAATAGCTCCA
>JAFDHS010000207.1 GCA_019308655.1 Deltaproteobacteria bacterium | reverse complement strand
GGCATTTTTGGCACCCTCCGCCTGCTTTGGTATAATTGGTCACATCTTCTATCGTATTCAGATTGTTTTCACGGACGGCCCGTTCGATTTCCATATCCGTGACCTGGAAACACTTGCAGACGATTTCCCCTTCCACTTTCTTTTCAGTTTCTCCGCGGTAATAGGCGATTGCTTTTTCCAGGGCATCTCGTCCCATTACGGAACAGTGCATCTTTTCTTTGGGAAGCCCTCCAAGATAACGGGCGATATCTTCATTGGTGACTTTTTCAGCTTCTTCCAGGGTCATCCCCTGGACCATTTCGGTCAGTGCCGACGATGTGGCAATGGCACTTGCACAGCCGAAGGTCTTAAACTTGACCTCCTTAATTCGTTTTTGGTCATCCAGTTTGAAGGTGAGTTTCAAGGCATCTCCGCATATGATGGAGCCTTCTTCTCCCATACCGTCAGGGTTTTCAACTTCGCCCACGTTTCTCGGATTCAGGAAGTGGTCTTTGACCTTATCAGTGTAATTCCACATGGCAAATTCTCCTTGGTGAGTAATTTTTAAACAGGCTCTTACCGGGCTGAATGATTCTGAAAATTAATCTGACAGAAGAAAATGAGTTTAACCATTTTACTTGAAAAAATATATTTTTTTTTATACCTAGTTCGAATGAATTTGAAAAGCTAAAACTGCCGGGTTGCTTAAGCGGTTTTAAAACGACTTTCAACAGGATCGGAGGTGTCTCGATGAAATCGTTTAACTCATCTGAAATGTTCAGACCTTTTGAAAACCTTAAAGCCTTGATTGAAACCAAATCTTTCTCGACACGGAATTATCCCCTTGATTCGGTTGAAGATAAAAAGAATGCCCTGCCGGATGCTGAAAGTGAACAACAGATTTTTTTTAAGGCCATGGCGGATGTCAAGCCGATTCTTTCCAAAAATATAATCGAAAGAAACAGCAGGGTCAGGATACCCGGGAAAAACAAGAAAGATCCGGAAGATGAAATCGTATTAAAGCTTGATGATCTTGTAAAGTATGGAAAAGGCTTTGTTGTTTCCCAGACCCCGGAATACATGGAGGGCAGGGGATATAACGTCAGCCCTGAAGTTCCACGGCTTTTGCACCGGGGAGAGTTTTCCATACAGGCCCATATCGATCTTCATGGATTTGACGTTTTGAAGGCAAAGGATGCCATGGATTCATTTTTAAAAGACGCCTTGGTTACCGGGAAAATAGTGGTTCTGGTCGTCCATGGCCGAGGCCTCTCTTCACCTGGAGAGCCGGTCTTAAAGACCAAGGTTTTTGAGTGGCTTACCTGCGGATTCTGGCGTAAATGGGTCATTGCTTTTACCAGTGCAAGATTATGTGACGGTGGAACCGGGGGAACATACGTGCTTTTAAGAGATCGGCCGATTAAAAAGTAAGTACTTGAGCATAAGTTTTCCGGCGCTCATAAACCGGTTTGATTAAATTTAAAATTACAAATCTCAAGTGCCAAATCTCAAATAAATCACAAAACACAATATCCAAACTCCAGGAAAATTCCCAATCTCAGATGCCTATCTTTGGTTGGTCGTTTGGAATTTTGAATTTTGTCCATTGGAATTTATTTGTTATTTGGAATTTCTTTTGCATCATATAGCGGATTATTTTTGCTATGGTAGTTAAACAGGCTCTTAAATAAAAAAATAAAGATCCGTATTATACGGAATCCTCTCTGGAAGTTTCAGACTTGAATGATGAATTTCGGAGTTCAAACTTTAAGTTTGGGTTGAAGGTTGGAATTCAGACTTAAAGTCTGAATTTCTGAGTTTTGCCAATGCATAACAAAAAAACCGGCGATTGATATGCCGGTTTAAAAATTGAATCGGGTATTAGGAAAAATGGTTGTAGGTATTGGAAGTATAACGTTAAGACTGTATGATTGCCAATCTCTGAAAGGTAAAAGAAAGATAATAAAATCCATAATCAGCAGAATACGCAATACGTTTAATGCGTCTGTGGCAGAGGTTGGATCAAATGACATTTATCAACGCGCGGAAATCGGGTTCTCCCTGTCAGGTAATGATCGGCGGGTGATCAATTCTAAAATCGACAAGATTTTCAATTTCACCGACGAGTTGGGGCTGGCTGAAATTATTGATACAAGTATGGAGATTATCAATATTTAAGAAAGTGTAAAGTGACTGTCCCGGTTCGTCCGGGTCAGGGGGGCTTTAATTTCGTCCGGGCAGATTGGGTAAAGGGGGCTTTTTCTGTGAGATTAACAGTTGCATTTTTGCTCTTGGTATGTGTTGTCTTGATTTTCGGATGTGCTAAACAAAATGTTGCCGGGCGGATGGAGGTGACGGGTTACTGTGGATGCGGTAAGTGCTGTGGATGGGAAAGGGGGAGTTGGAAGTATTTGAAATTGGACTTCTGGAACCGCTATGTGATTGCCGGAAAGCGCAAGGGGCAACCCTATACCGGTTTGACCGCCGGCGGGACAAAGCCTCATGAGCCCAGACCGGGATTCTTTTCCATGGATAGTTTAAAACACCCATGGATGATCCCGGTTCGTCTCATTTTTTTTCCATGGCTCCTGATGCCCCGGGACGGTACCATTGCGGCAGATACACAATTCTATTCTTTTGGCACACGGATGTATATTCCGGGATACGGATATGGGGTTGTAGAGGACAGGGGCTCGGCCATCAAGGGGGAAAATCGGCTTGACGCCTACTTTGGTTCCCATAAAAAGGCTCTGAACTGGGGCCGAAGAAAAATTTATGTACGTATATTGAACTAAGGGGCATGAATCAAATAATCTCTATTTTTTATTAGACGAATAACCGTCTGCAAACCATCCGCCTCCCTTTAATTCAAATGTGCAGCGCGATATGATTTTTTTTGCTTTTTTATGACAGTTGGGACACTCTATCTCTTCCGTACCCATCTTGACAAACTTTTCCGTTATCGTTCCTTCAGGGCACTCAAATTCATAAACCGGCATGGGTCATCCTCCTTTAAGTCTTATGGTAAGAGCTTTTTGCGACGCTCTTGAATTATGGTTCTTATTTTTGTGTTAGGTCGTCTCTTTATGGTAAGAGCTTTTTGCGACGCTCTTGAATTATGGTTCTTATTTTTGTGTTAGGTCGTCTCTTTTTATAAATTATACACATATCCTTTTTTTGTCAAATCGGTATTGCGTTAGTACTGAACAGATCCTTTTTGATGTGCCATTGATATGAGATCAAGAAGAATGTACTGGCTTTCAGCCAATAATGGGTCAGGTTTTTTCTCGTTTTCTTCCGTGTTGTCCATTGTCTCAAGGTCAGATATCTTTTTCAATAATTTTAAACCCCTGATGGCTCGACGTTTATTTTCCAGATCCAACATCCTCTGTTCGGATATTTGATGTTCACGCTTTCGGGTCGCTTCCTTTAGCGAAACGGCGGTTTTTTGCCTTGCTTCGTTTAAACGTTCAATATCGGAGATCAGATAGGAAAAATCAGGGTCATCTTTGATACGGCTTTTGTGAAGGTTCTCCAGCAGCTCAATCCATAATACTAAATTCGGCCGGGGCTGGTAGCGGGCAGGATGAATTTTGTCCCAGGCAAGGGCTTCCGGAAGTGCATTTTCGCCTATTTTTTTCATGTCGTAGATTGTCGGGTATACGATATCCGGTATGATGCCTTGGCTCTGTGTGCTTTTTCCCGATACACGATAGAACTTGGCCCGGGTAAGTTTCAGTTGG
>JAFDHS010000206.1 GCA_019308655.1 Deltaproteobacteria bacterium | reverse complement strand
CCCGGTCGATAATCGTCTCCAAATCAATCGCATTCTCAACCGCCGGCGGAAACGTCTGCAAAGCAGGGCAATAATTCTTCATTACTTCACCTCTTATTTTCATTCGCAAATCTCACCACTCAAATCCGGAATCTTCGTTTGAAAGACCAGCTTAACATGTTGTATTTCCGGCTTTATTTAGTTTTCGTCAAGACACTGTTCAGTACGAAATACTATGTTTCGTACTCCGGAGATATTAAGATATAAAGAATTATTCCCCTTTTCTTCTTTTTTTTCTCTTCAAATTTTAGTCGGCCAGGGCCTCTACCCACTGTTTTAAAACAGCCGGGTATTCGAAGATGCTGAAATCCGTGTACGCGGGCAGGCTATAGAACGCCATTTTTTTTATGGCCGGAACTTTTTGAAACAGGTTCGGATTTTTCTTAATATTTTTCTCTATCGCCTTTTGAACGGCAAAGGCGTCTCCGAGCATAACAATTGCGTCCGGCTGTGCCTCGGCCAGTGCATCCAGATTTCGAATCATAAACCGGCCGTGTCTCGTCTTGGTCTTTTCGGACTTGAATACATCAGCCACATTCACGCACCCAAGGGGTTTGAGCATAAATTCATCGGAATAACCGCCCGGGGCTTCAACCATAAGAAATGTTTTGCCGGTTGTTTTCTGGTAAATGCCATGAACGATGATCACTTTTTTTCCCCGGCTGATTTGGGGTAGCTCTTTTTTGATTCCGGTTATCTTTTTTCGATAGGACCTTATCAAGGTTTCTCCATTTTCCCGGCATCCAAGCAGCTTGGCCACCTGGCGGGTTGCGGATTCAAGTCCCTGGGAAAAATCCACATATTTAATGGTATAGTGATTATCGGTCTGGTTGAGTACTTTGGATATGGTCTTGCTGATATTGTCAACGGAGCAGGACTTGAGGTTCTTTTCAAGAAAGATCTGATTTATTCCTGATTTTTTGCTTATTTTTTCAAGCTTATCTGCCTGATTCTGTATAAGCTTGCCGGGGCATCCTATGTGATGGGTTTGGGCCTTGATCTCGTTTCCGACATATGACGAGCAACAAGCTGAAATGGCCTCGGGAATAAAACCCAGATGATAAGTGACATCGATCAGTCGGCCGCCGATCATAATGACGTTTATCTTCTCAAACTTCGGTGTTGCGCTTTCACGTGCCCCAAGAGGCAGGGAAAATGCCAGGAGTAAGACAATGGAGGTCAACAGGCAGAATGCCGGCTGTTTCCGTATTGCGCGTTTAACAAGATTTTTCATAAGTTATGCTCCCCTTTTGCTTGATTATTTCAATTGTCAGCTATTTGCTGTTTCCGATATCAGAAATTCCTCCCCTATTCCATCGATTTATAAAAACAAAAAATAGACGTATTTCCAAATAAATTTAGGTATACCTAAATAAAAGGATTTGTTTATATTGTCAATTGTTTTTAAAAAATCAAAGCTGTAAATTTAATATCCATTGTCTTTTTTTATTGCCGAAAGATCTTAACTATCTATGTTACTTAAGATAAAACCACCCGCATTTAATATAACCTCAAAAATCTTAGACTTCTTAAATAAGTATGATAGGCCAAAAAAAATAAGAACTATCAAACTATACTTGACTTTTAAAAATTAAGTGGGTTAAGAATTTGCGGATCATACAGATGGTCAAGGGGAACCCCTTTGTCGTCAATGCCGGCATAAAGCCGGACAGCGGCGTCCCCTACGATTACCCCATCGAAGATACCAGTGCATCCGCCGGGAGGATATGCGCGATGCGCTTTCTGTTCTACTTAAAGCCGATTTCCAAAGAAGTAGATATCCTAAATTTTAAGGAGGAATGAAAATGAGACATGGCAAATGGCTGTCGCCCCTTGTGGCGGGAATGGTCGTACTTTTGTTGAACGCCGGCTCCGCCGCCGCAAAGGCCCGTGCGGAGGTTGAAATGGAAAAAACCGTCATTACATCAACCCTTACGCCGAAGGTGATCGAAGAGGCGCCTGGTTCGATCCAGGTGATTACGGGCGACGACATAAAGAAAATGGGTGCGGAAACGGCGGCCGATGCGCTGGTTGATGCGACCGGTATCGATTTGGACAATGTTGCGGGCCGGGGAGCGATTCCGCAAATCAGAGGAATGAGCAACAAGAGGACACTGATCCTGATCGACGGAATGAGGTTTTCAACCGGTTTTCGGGATACGACCGTAGATTTGAACGAGTTCCCTACGGAGGTGATCGATCACATCGAAATCGTCCGGGGGCCGAGCTCCTCTTTGTATGGAGGCGAAGCTGTCGGAGGTGTTATCAATATCATCACGAAAAAGGCGCCGGAGGATTTTCAGGGGAGTGCCGGTGTACGTTACGGCCTGAATACTTACGGCGAAGGGGACAATTGGATCGGTAAAAGTTCCATGGGCGGAACCTTGGGCGGATTGGGTCTGATCGTGGCCGGGCATGCAAATATCAGGAATCGATTTGAACGTGATGTCAATGACGATTTTACCGATATCGACGATGAGAAAAAATTCGGCGGAATTGTAAAAATGAATTATGCCCTTTCCGATGATCACGAAATATCGGGCGGGGCCTTTATCACGGATACAAACAGGCAAGGGATCAGACCTAAATACGGCCTGCACTGGGACCGGGACGCCGATTCGGAAAGGTTCAGTTCATTTTTCAGTTATGACGGGAAGGCGTTGGATATGAATCTGATGGCCCGGGCCTATTGCTCAAATTTTGATCTCGAGCGCAGCTATATCGATACGGGAGAGCCCTACCCCACGACCCAGCTACAGAATAAAGCCAGGCAACAGCCTGACCGTGAGGATTTTGATATCACCAACAAACTCTATCAGTATGAGGCCCGGGCAAGCCGTATGTTTGGAGGGAACCACATGATCACTCTCGGAGCGGAATACCGGGATGAGAAGCGTGAAGGGGTTGAAAACAGGGGAGAAAGTCCAATCAATAAAAGCGTTGACAATTCCGCAGTCTTTTTTCAGGATGATTTTATCTCGCTTGATGCGCTGCAGATCACCGCAGGTGTACGCCTGGACGAACATTCCGATTTCGGGTCCGAGGTTAGCCCCCGGATCAGCCTTGTCTATGACCTG
>JAFDHS010000205.1 GCA_019308655.1 Deltaproteobacteria bacterium | reverse complement strand
TTACCGTATCAATTGAAAATTGACCCTTATTTACACTCTTATCTTGGTTCTGTCAAGGTGATTTATTAAATATTTTCAATAACATAGGCTACCTATTCAAGGGTACCAGTGCCGGTTACTTTTGATCGCCTGTATTCCGGTTATGGCTATTGCGTCATTATAATGGCTTTTATCGAGAGCAAGGGCATCTCGGGCAATTTTCGTATGGCTGCCGTAAGTTATTTTACAATCCAGCCGTCTGAAAATCTGCCTTCTGAGGATATTCATAAAAGCTGTTTCTCTATACAGTTTCGGTTTCCTGAACGTATGTTGAATTCTTCCTTGATGAAAATCAGCATGACATCCAACGTGTACAGTAACTAAATTATCCGCTCTATCGGTTCCACCATCCCGACGTCGGATAATATGATGTGTTTGTAAAACATCTCCTTTCTTTTTGCAGATTTGACAGGTATAGTTGTCTCTCGCAAAAACGTAATAACGGGTATCCCAAAAGCCGAAAGCATCGCCATGCTGGTATTCTTCACCCTGGATGTCCGGGGTTCTCAGTTTGGCGACATCAAATTTGCCAACCTCCACCGTTACCTTTGGCGCAGGGAGAACATCCACAAACCTGTTGATCCAATGGATAGTGTTATCCACTCTGCTTTGGATTGATGGAGGCAACCAGCCAGTGAATCTACCCCGGTTCTCAAATCTTGGTTTTCGGTAGCGGGTCTTTCTGTTTCTCCGGGATCGTCTGTAGATTCTTCGGGCAGTCAACAGCTTCGAAACATCATCCCTAAGTTCTATGGTGCCTTTCCCAAAAACTTTATTGCCGGAAGTAATTGCAAACCCGACATATTTAGCCCCGGAGTCAATACCTATATTTACTGGCTGAACGGTTTCTCCAGTTGCATACAGCAACTGAATAGTAAAAGGTTTGTAATTGATAATTCCGGCTTTGCCTTGCTTGAGTAGTACTCTTGCCTTTCGCGGCGTACAAGGCATCAGCGGACAATTTCGTTGGTTTTTGACAAATACTCGCAAGTTTTGTCCTCCTGTCGGAGTAGTTGCCCCTCCATAATGTTATCTCAGGGTTTGGTGCTTACCTGACTGTCCCTACCTCACAGGACTGTTTACAGATAAGCCGCAGAGTTCAGAACTGGAGCATCATCCTGAAGTGCCTATACATTCCTGAATCATACTAACCCACCTTCTGGTTTCAGATGTTTGATCAGAAGAGCTGAGTGTCATTCAGCAATTCTAATTTTGGCTTAATTTTATCAATAGGCAGTTTCTTTTAGTTAGATTACGCAACATATTGTGTAGGTATGGTTCAAAAACAAAGGTACAACGAAAAGGAGCAGCTATGAAAAATATACAATATTGAAGAACTGAAAGTCGAGCAAAAAAAATATCGGCAGAAATCTCTAAATTTATCAGACATCACCGAACCTTTCCCTGATTTCTTCAGCAGTAACATGTGAAACCGCACTGCATTCAAATTGGGGACATATTTATTGAAGCTCATAATGGGTTTTTTGTCATATTAAGGCTCCGATCTGATAATTTTTAACGGGATATGTACATATTTAGATTGGGATTTTCCCCTATAAAAATGAATCTTTTTGCCTATAGACAAATAAGAATCAAAAACATAATGATAAAGTAAAGGTATGTTCTGTCTATTATCGACTTATTTTGAAATTTTAATCAAAAGCAGGAGAGCAAGATGACGAACACAACACATAAAGATCATCACAGTCATCACCATCATGAGCAGCAGAATCAATATGTTGATCCGGTGTGCGGCATGACTACCGAGGACAAGAACGCCTTTTCTCCCTATGAGCATGAGGGGAAGACCTACTATTTCTGCAGCGAACATTGCCTGACAAAGTTCAAGAACGATCCCGGTTTGTTTACCGGAGGCAAACATGATTTAAAACCACCGGAGGAGAAAGAATCAGGAGGCGCCAAGAAGTATACTTGCCCTATGCATCCAGAAGTGAAGCAGGAGGGTCCGGGGACGTGCCCGAAATGCGGAATGGCGCTGGAACCGTTGACTCCGGCCATGCCTGCCGGCCGTACGGAATATACCTGCCCCATGCATCCGGAAATAGTGCAGGACGAACCGGGCAGTTGCCCCAAATGCGGGATGGCGCTTGAACCGTGCACCATTTCCCTGGATGAGGAGGAACAGAATCCCGAGTATGACTATATGCGCAAGCGCTTTATTTTTGGCGCTATTCTTACCGTCCCGTTGGTGCTCATCGCCATGCGGGAGATGCTGCCCGGGGGGCATTTTATTGAGAAGATGGCCTCAGCCCTGACCCTTGGCCGGCTCGAACTGATTTTGGCCACGCCGGTGGTACTCTGGGCCGGCTGGCCCTTTTATGTCCGGGGTGTGCAATCGGTTATCAATAAAAGCCTCAACATGTTCACCCTGATCAGCCTTGGTGTTTCAGTGGCCTATATCTACAGCCTGGTGGCCGTCCTTTTTCCCCGGATATTTCCCGAAGCCATGCGGGGGCAGGACGGCGCTGTGGGCGTATATTTCGAGGCGGCGGCGGTCATAGTCACCTTAATTCTGCTCGGTCAGGTCATGGAGATCAGGGCGCGGAGCCGGACCGGTGCCGCCATCAAGGCTTTGTTGGGGCTATCTCCCAAAACGGCACGCAAGATCAATGATGACGCTACTGAGACTGATATCCCCATGGAACATGTCCAGGCCGGAGACATTTTACGGATTAGACCCGGAGAAAAGGTGCCGGTGGACGGTGAGGTGCTCGATGGCGTCAGTGCTGTGGACGAGTCCATGATTTCCGGCGAGCCGATTCCGGTGAAAAAACAGGCCGGTGATAAAGTAATCGGCGCCACGGTTAACGGCAGGGGCAGTCTGGTCATGCGGGCCGAAAAGGTGGGAAGCGACACCCTGCTCGCCCAGATCGTCCAGATGGTGGCCGAGGCGCAGAGAAGCCGGGCGCCCATCCAGAAACTGACCGATCTGATAGCCGGCTATTTCGTGCCGGTGGTCATTGTCATTGCCGCCTTAGCCTTTGTCGTCTGGTATGTTTTCGGTCCGGAGCCGCGCCTGGCCTATGCGCTGATCGTGGCGGTATCGGTTTTGATTATCGCCTGCCCCTGCGCCTTGGGACTGGCCACTCCAATGTCTATCATGGTGGCTACCGGCAAGGGCGCTACCATGGGTGTTCTTTTTAAGAACGCCGAGGCCATTGAGACCATGCGGAAGATCAATACTCTGGTCGTTGACAAGACCGGCACCCTGACTATAGGTAAGCCGAAGTTGACCGGCGTGGTCACGGCTGAAAACATGGATGAAAAGCAAATGCTCTCCATGGCCGCCACATTGGAAAAGGGCAGTGAGCATCCACTGGCCGAGGCTATCGTCTCCGGCGCGGCAGACCGGGACGTTTCCCTTGGGGACGCGAAAAACTTCGACTCCCATACCGGCAAGGGGGTTTCCGGCGAGGTGGATGGGAAAACCGTACTCCTCGGCAACCGCAAGTTGCTCGATGATTTTTCGGTTGATCCCGGCGAATTCGCCCAGGAAGCACAAAAAATGCGGGCTGAAGGCCAGTCCGTTATGTTCGTAGCTATTGACGGAAAAATTGCCGGTCTCCTGTCTGTCTCTGACCCGATCAAAGAGACTACGCCCGAGGCAATCAGGCAGTTGCATGCCGAAGGTATCCGCATCGTCATGCTGACCGGCGACAACAAGGCGACCGCTGAGGCGGTTGGTAATAAACTTGATATTGATGAGGTGGTGGCCGAGGTACTGCCCGATGAAAAGGCGGGGGCTGTAAAACGCTTCCAGGATGAAGGCCGCATGGTGGCTATGGCCGGTGACGGTATCAACGACGCGCCTGCTCTGGCGCAGGCCCAGGTTGGTATCGCCATGGGCACCGGTACGGATGTAGCCATGGAAAGCGCCGGCGTCACTCTGGTCAAAGGCGACCTGATCGGTATTGTCCGGGCCAGGAAACTCTCCCGCGCAACCATGCGCAATATCAAAGAGAACCTTTTCTTCGCCTTTGTCTATAACTCTCTTGGCGTGCCGGTGGCGGCAGGTGTCCTCTATCCTTTTTTCGGCATACTGTTAAGCCCCGTCATCGCCGCCGCAGCCATGAGCGCCAGCTCGGTTTCGGTTGTGAGCAACGCCCTGAGATTACGAACGGTAAAGATTAAGTAGGAGGAAAGATGGCATGAATATGGCGGAGGCTTCACCCTCCAAAATTGCGCTGCCTTCCGGTGGGGGAGCCGTCACGCACAATTTATCCAAATCGCCTGGATAATCCGGATCAG
>JAFDHS010000204.1 GCA_019308655.1 Deltaproteobacteria bacterium | reverse complement strand
CAATAGGTGAAGCGCACAGACGATACACCAGACGGATCAACTTTTGTAAAGGATGGCGTGGGCACTTATGGCAGGGAAGGTTTTCATCTTTTATTTGAATATATAAAATAAGATAAAATTCCTTAGCTTGCGGTTAATCCCCCTATGGGGGTAGCAAGCCAAAATCCTGGCCCTCTGGACCAGGATTTTTACTTCAAGGCTTTTAGAAATGTCCCGGAATTAAAAGATAAATTTAAAAAATGGGGATATATTGCATAACAAAAAATTAAGCGGACGCATGACAAATCGGCGAGTATAACGGGATCGAGCTGAACACTGCCAAGAAGATTGTGCCAATCTGTTCCGAATCCAGTTGACGAAATCGCTGAAGTGTTCTTAGATGAAGTTCCGGGCATGGTGGAGGCGTTTGGCAATGACGCCAAACGATCTCATCTTCTACCCGAACACGGGGTTTCGCCGTTGCAGTCCGGCACAATTCACTTTCAAACAAGGAGAAACAGAGATGGCTGATAAGGGTAAAAAAGACAAAGGCAAAAGGGAACAACAGAAAACAGCCCAGCTTAATCCAAAGGAAAAACGAAAATTGAAAAAAGAAAAAAAGAAATAAATGCTCAGTGTTGTTCGGTGACCTTAAAAGCGATTTAAAAGTGGTTATTTTTTATCTTTAAGCACACCATTTTGAGTGCAAAAAAACACGTCTAAGGATTTTTTTGATATACTATTTAAGCTTAAAATGTTTTTTTGGGGCTCAAAAAAAATCGTTTAAGACGATTTTGGGGTCTATTTTAGAATCCTTTTGTAGTTATTATAGTTAGTTTTCGTGGTCAGAACCTAAATATAAAAAGGCTGGAGTATTATCCATGAAGCCAAGTTTCGAGGAACTCGATTACCAGAAAACCGATATGGGCGAACTGGTCCTTCGGCGCCGGACCATGCGGATTCTCAATGACCGCGAAATTTACGAGGTCAAACTCGGTGAGGAATATCTCATGTCGAGCCTGTTCCATGACTCTGAAGTGGCCCTTGCGAATATCGGTCTGGGTGAGTTGGACGGGACGGGGTGGGACGTTGTGGTCGGCGGCCTCGGGTTGGGCTATACGGCGGCCGCCGTTTTAAAATTCAAACAGCTGAAGCGTTTGGTCGTCGTCGAAGCCCTGGCACCGGTTATCGAATGGCACCGTCGTGGTCTGGTGCCCAACGGAAAAGCCCTCACTCTTGATGGCCGCTGTGTATACCGCCATGCCGACTTTTTTGCCTTGGTCCGCGGTGATGGTTTTGACCCGGACGTGAGCGGCACCCGGTTTGATGCCATTTTGTTGGATATCGATCACACCCCGAAATTTTGGCTGCACAGCAGTCACGGGGACCTGTATTCAGAAGGCGGCATGCACCGGCTGAAATCGTTTTTAAAGCCCCATGGCATCTTTGCCCTCTGGTCAAACGATCCGCCGGAAGATACGTTTCTTAAACTTCTATCCACTGTTTTTGCCAGTGCCGAAGGTCGGATTGTTCAATTTGACAATCCCCTGCTGCAGAATGTGGCCACCAATGGCGTATATGTGGCGCGTTGCGACTAAACGCTTGATTGCAAGATTATACGGGTATTTTTTTTATAAAAAGTGTCCAAAAAGAAAGATAAGTAAGGTGTCCCCGGAATTGACGGTATGTTGAAACGTGCAATTTGAGAGACCATTCAGGATTATTATATGTTATTTGATCAACTTGCCCTTCGGGTCGAACTGCTTAAAGCTATTAAAGCCAAGGGTTACACCGCCCCAACCCTCATTCAGACCAAGGCCATTCCCGTTATTCTCAACGGACGGGATATTCTCGCCCGCGCCCAGACCGGAACGGGAAAAACAGATGCATTTGCACTCCCTTTGGTCGAAATTCTAAGTCGGAAAAAAGGCAACGGGCGTCACCCACGCGCGCTTGTCCTGACACCCACGCGGGAACTGGCGCTTCAAGTGGGAGAGAGCATCAAGGCCTATGCAAGGAAGGTCTCAATGCGATGCACCGTGGTTTACGGCGGGGTTCGCATCAATCCGCAGATCGATCGGCTGAGGCGCGGCATCGATATTCTTGTGGCTACACCGGGCCGTTTGTTGGATCTTGCCGGCCAGAGGTATTTGAATCTTTCCCGGATAGAGTTTCTGGTTTTTGACGAGGCGGACAGAATGCTGGATTTGGGATTCAGTGAGGAGATTTCCGAGATCCTCGATCTCGTTCCAGCTGAACGCAGGACCATGCTGTTTTCGGCCACCTATACCCAACAGATCCGGAATCTTGCCGGAAGAATGCTGCAGGATCCGAAATATATCGAGGTGACGCCCAGCAATACGGCTGCAGAATCGGTAATCCAGAAAGTTCACCTGGTGGGCCGATCAGATAAACGAGCGCTTCTCATCCACCTGATCACCAGGGGAAACTGGAGCCGGATACTAATCTTTACCCGCACAAAACACGGGGCAAACAAGCTCACGGAGAAACTTGCCGCGCAAGGGATGAGTGTCGCTGCGATGCATGGCAACAAGAGCCAGTCTTTCCGGACACGTACCCTCGAAGAGTTCAAGAATGGTGAGATCCGCATCCTCGTGGCAACGGATGTGGCTGCAAGGGGCCTGGATATCAGCAATCTGCCCTATGTGGTCAATTACGATATGCCGGGCATCCCCGAGGATTATGTTCACCGCATCGGTCGTACTGGCCGTGCGGGTGTAAGCGGCATTGCCGTCTCCCTGGTCAGTCACGATGAAAAGCTTCATCTTCAGGCCATTGAAAAACTGCTGAAGCAGAAGATCCCAGTGGAAAAGGTTGACGGCTATACAGAGGATAGCGACGTTCCGGATTTTGTTCTCTTTCGCCCCAACTGCGTGTCCAGCGAAAAAAAGGCAGACAAGGCCATAAAAGAGATCGTTGTCAGAAGAAATGCTTCAAAACAGCGATCGCAAACCCGTAAGGCGAAAACTACAGGTTCCGGCAAAAGCTCGGGAGCAAAATCGAAATCCCGATCCGTCAGGAGAAACGATAAGGCAGGAAAAAAGCCGTCCCGATCAGGATCGCGCTCCCCTCAATCTTCTAATCAAAGAAGCAAACCCAGGGGTAGGAGATAGGGGATTCCGGAATACGG
>JAFDHS010000203.1 GCA_019308655.1 Deltaproteobacteria bacterium | reverse complement strand
ACCTTACCCGCGAAAGCGGAGGATTTATTTCGGACTCAGCCAATTTATGGCTGAGTTTGAAATAAATCAAACTCACGCGCAGCCATTCCTCCCGGCAATTAATTACCGGGTATCTTGGCTGAAAAAACTCATGAAATCGAAATAGGTTGAAATACATTTTGTACAAAAAGGGAGGAATCAGTGTTTGAAAAATTCTTAAGAAATTTCAAGACTGCTGTATTGTTAATATTCCTGGTGAGCATTGTATCCTGTTATGTACAAGCCGAGCATGCGCATGACCGTTTCAGTTACGGTGCAGGCACTTATTACAGAATGCATTATTACTACAGTCCCTTTTATTATAAACATCCATATCGATATCGTTACTATCGCCGCTCGCCTTCTTATCAGAGATATTACAAAAAAGACCCTTCCCACACATACAGACCCGGATATCGTTACGATCGCCGAAAAAAATTGCACTACAAATATTACAAAAAAAATTACTATAAAAAAGATTCTCGCCGGCGATATATTCCAAAGAAATCCAGCCCCAAACATTACAAGAGACCCCATTACCAGAAGGGTCTTCGGAGACATTATTATCGGAAGCCGGCACAACGGTACCGCAGAAATTGAAGCTATGGAAAATAAGACATAGATACCGCCATGACTTAAATTTTTTAAATATCGTGATAAAAGGTTATTTTAATGCATAAAATATCAGGAATTCTGTTACATGTATTATTGATCCTATCTTTTTCCACTACCGCTTTGGCCGATCAGGGGTTATGGAACGATTTAAATGCCCGTTTTTACGATCTTATCGCGGAGGGGAAATATTCAGAGGCGACAAAGACGGGTGAAGAGGCATTAAAAATAGCAAAGGACGAATTCGGAGCTAACCATCCCAACGCAGCCATATCCCTTAAGAATCTCGGAGATCTTTATTTCTCAAAGGGAGATTACAACCGTTCCGAATCGCTTTACAAACGGGTGTTGAAAATTCACAAAAAAGCCTTTGGAAAAAATCATTCCGCAGTTGCGGCTGATTTGAACAACCTGGCATTTATTTATTTTTCTCAGGGAAATTACGATGAAGCCGAAACCCTGTACAGGGAGGCACAAGCAATCGATGAGAAACTTTACGGAAAAAAACACCCGAACATTGCAATATACCTCAACAATCTGGCAGGGTTGTTTAAAGATCAGAATAAATATTCAGAAGCCGAAAAATATTTCAAACAGGCTTTAATCATTCAGCAAGGGGCCTTGGAACCTCACCATCCTGATGTGATTCTGACATTGAACAACCTTGCAGGACTTTACCAGGAAGAAGGGGGGTATGATAAAGCCGAAACCCTCTTCAAGGATCTGCTCAAAACGCAGGAAAAAAAATTGGGTTCCGATCATCCTGACCTGGCCTTGACCCTGAGTAATCTTGCCGATCTTTATTTTATTCAGGAAAACCATATCAAAGCCGAATCGCTTTACAAACAGGCATTATTAATTAATGAGAAGACTTACGGCAAAGACCATCCAAATGTTGCAGCGAATTTGAACGATCTGGCAGAACTTTTTACAGCTCGGAAAAAATATGCTCAAGCTGAGTCCCTTTACACTCGGGCACTGATCATATATGAAAATGCACTGGGACCGAATCATCCTGAAGTGGCATTATCTCTGAATAATCTCGGAGATTTGTATTTATTTCAGGGGGACTACGGCCGTTCCGAGTCCTTTTGCAAGCGCGCCCTGGCGATTGATGAAGATGTGCTGGGTAAAAATCATCCGGATGTCGCCGCCCAACTCGGCAACCTGGCGGAAATCTGCAGAAACCTGAACAGACCGGCTGAAGCCGAGTCCCTTTATAAACGAGCCCTGGCAATCGATGAAAAAACGCTGGGCAAAGATCATCCGGAAGTTGCCGCCGATCTTAACAATCTGGCTGAACTATACTTTCTCCAAAATAAGTATCCCAAGGCCGAACGCCTTTTCAAGCGGGCCTTAACGATTTATGAAAATACATTCGGACCGGATCATCCTGATATAGCTGTTGTCCTTGAGAATATGGCAGCGCTTTATAGAAAATTGGGCAAAAAAGAGGCCGCGGAAGAATTACGGAAAAGGTCTGAAAAAATTCGTTTAAACACTGAAACAAGTGACACTTAATGCGTAAATGACGCATGTTACTTCTGCCGGACAAGTTAAATTAGTATCTTCAATACAGAAAGGTTGAAAATGCTGAATAAAATTAATCCCGTCAAAACAAATAGTTGGAGAAAGCTCAGCGAACATTTTGAAAAGATGAAGAATGTTCATATAAAAAACCTTTTTGCCGGGGACCCAAACCGGTTTAAAAAATTTTCCATCAGATTCAATGATATACTTGTTGACTATTCCAAGAATATAATAACGATGGAAAGCCTTAAGTTCCTGACGGAATTGGCTGATGAAACCGGATTAAACGATGCAATCGAAAAGATGTTCAGCGGTGATAAAATCAACGAGACGGAAAATCGGGCGGTTTTACACATCGCTTTAAGAAACAAGGCAAATACGCCCATCTATGTTGACGGCAAAGACGTGATGCCGGAGGTTAATGGGGTTCTGGAAAAGATGAGCGTCTTTTCCGATAAAATTATTTCCGGGGAATGGAAAGGCTATACCCATAAAAAAATAACCGACATTGTCAATATCGGAATAGGGGGATCGGATTTGGGACCGGTTATGGTGACCGAGTCTTTACGTCCCTATGCCCAAGAGGGTTTATCCGTTCATTTTGTTTCAAACGTTGACGGCACCCACATTTCGGAGACATTGAAGAAATTGAATCCGGAAACCACATTGTTCATGATCGCATCGAAATCCTTTACCACCCAAGAGACGATGACCAATGCGTTTTCCGCAAGAGACTGGTTTTTAAAGCATGCCAGGGATCATGCCCGGATATCCAAACACTTTGTGGCCATCTCAACCAATACCGAACAAGTCGAAGCGTTCGGTATTGATAAGGATAACATGTTCTTCTTCTGGGACTGGGTGGGCGGACGGTATTCGCTCTGGTCGGCAATCGGTTTATCCATCGCCTGTTATATCGGCTATGACCATTTCGACGAATTACTTCAAGGCGCTTTTGAAATGGATTGTCATTTCAGA
>JAFDHS010000202.1 GCA_019308655.1 Deltaproteobacteria bacterium | reverse complement strand
CGTAATTAGACATGGTGATTCCTTTCAAAATAAAGCATAAAAGTTTCATGTTAAAGTCCGAAATTTATTCTATCAGCTATGGATAAAGAAAGAAAGTACCTGCACAGGTGGAAATTATTTGGGAGGGACGCTGATAAGGCGCCCCTCCCATGTGTTATGGATAGGATCTTTTGTTGCAATAAGCCGGAAGGAGTAAAACGTTTACCGGCTAAAATTTGTACGACAGACCGGCCGTCCAGGTTCTGCCTGGAGCAGGAAAATAGTAATCTTTTCCGCTGCTGACATAGGCATATCCATCATATTCACGGTCAAAAAGATTATCGACGGCAGCAAATGCTTCAAAAAATTTGTAATTGAATACCAGCTTTGTATCAACCAATGTGTAAGCTTTGTATTCTTTGGAATTGAGGTTATCCATTTTATACTCATCCTGAGCTCTCAGTCCCACATGCCATTGCACATCATAATTAGTCCGTTTAAGCAATGTGCTATCGATATCGATATTCAGGGTATTGTAGGGCCACTTGGCCAGTCTGTTGTCCTCGATGGCAACCCTGTTTTTATCGGCATCCCTTGCATACGTATCGTCCCCATAACGGGCATCGATGTAACTATAGGCTATTTTGTAACGAATTCGATCAATCAGGGAACCGGAAATACTGGTTTCAAAACCTTTGATATCGACTTTGCCGACATTCTGTTTTCCCGCATAGTTGCCATCCTCATCATAATAGCTGTCCAGCATATCATCGATATCAATCTGATAAACAGAGACATCCAGGTTCAGCCATTTTGAATACGCCCATCTGAATCCGGCTTCGTACTGAGTGAATTTTTCAGGACAAAGGGTATATCCACCCTTGGCTGAATACGAACCGGTAGAATAATAGTCATAGAGGTTAGGCGCACGGTAGGCATTGTTATAACTGGCGTAAAAATTCAACTGCTCAAGGATTCGGTAATTTAAACCGACTCTTGGATTCAATTTATCAAAATCAGGTTTTTCATCATAATCGTACGTGCCGCCCTCACTGAAGTCATAATCCGCATTATTATCATAGGCAAAATAATCATAGCGGACGCCCGCTGTTAAGGTTAAATTATCCAGGATTGAAAGTTCATCCTGAACAAAAACCCCAACAGTCTCTCTAGTAAAATCACCTGTTGCTTTGGGATCCGGTTTCGTATAAGGCACCCCGGGTGTTTTACTTTCAGCTTTATTTTTTTCAACATCGATCTTATCTCTGTCGTAATCAAAACCAAAAGTGAGTTTGTTGCCCAGTTGAGCAATGGGTTGTTTATATGTAATATGCGAATTAAAACCCCACACATCCTCGGTGAGATCCTCTTTGTAGGGGGTAGAAGTGGCTTTAAGATAATTCTCGTAATTTTTATCTCTATTTTTATAGTAAACCGTCGATAAAACATCAAAAAGTGACTTATTTATTTTAAAATTAATGCCGCTGATAACATCGGTTGTATCCGTAAAGCTCAAGTCACTTGCCTGACGACGGTCTTCTTCCATTTGCTCCGATGTGAGCTTTTTGGCCAGATATTTCTCCTGGTCAGCCACGTTAAAAAACAGGCCGATCCGGCTGGTATCAGCCAGCCAATAGCCTATGTCTCCTGTAAAATTCAACTTATCAAGACTGGACTCTTTTCGATACCCATCCGTATCACTTTTCTTGACATTCAAGTTGTAATCAAACTTGTTTTTGGACCCATAAACCAGGCCGGAAAATCGGCGGTCATCATAGTCACCGGCAATGGCACTGATTTCACCCTTGATTTCTTCCAAACTCCGCTTGGTCACGATATTAATGACCCCGCGTGCGGCATCACCGCCATATAGAGAAGAAAGAGGGCCCTTTACGACTTCGACCCTTTGTATGTTTTCTATAGGAATAGCATCCCAATCCACATAACCGAACTTCCCCAGGGACATGGGTACGCCGTTGAGCATAACCTGGGCCCCTTCACTCATTCCGAGCCGCGTGCCGCGTAAAGAAACCCTGGGTTCAAACCCCGAAGCATTCGTAAAGTAAGCCCCTGGAATTCCTTTTATTACGTCCGGAAGTGTTCTGGCATTCATTGCCTCGATATCCTGACTGGTAATCACGGCGATATTGGAGGGCACGTCCATTTTTCGCTTTTCAGTCAAGGTTGAAGTCACAACCATTTCTTCCATTTCCACCAGATCTTCCGTCTCACTTTTTTCAGCTGCCCAAATCGATGGGGAAATGATTATTAAAAACAACCCAACGAACATCAGTAAAAAAATACGTCTCATCTTTTACTCCTCAAAATTAAAGTTAAGTCTTCCTAATATCTTTTTCCATCCTCTCCAATACTTCTGTTTCTCTGTTGCAATGTGGCAAAAAAAAACCCCGAACCGATATAAAATCGATCCGGGGAAGTCCCTTTTTTATCCACAAGATCCTGAAACAGCCACCTTTTTTCCACGAAGGTTAAGCTTGTGAGAGCCTTTCACAACCATCTCTTTTGCCCGATTTCTGCGCCTGCCCCGTGGAATGTGTATCATATTCCTCTGGGGTCAGGCTCAAACAAAACAAAAAGGTTCTGTAAAACGCTCACTATTTATTCAGGCAGGTCTTCTGACTTTCGGTTCATCCTGGTTACCGCGTCTTCCCATCTGTTTCAGACAGACAGTGACATGTATGCGATATTCGTCCCCGATTACAGCGGCGGGCCCGTCCCCGATTTCCACGGGGTTCCCTATTGAGCTCTTATTGAGCACCTGAATAAAGTTAAGTGCTTTTAATAGAATGGAATATAAAAATCAAGTAAAAAAGTCAGTCAGATAAATCAAGCAAAACAGGAACAATCAAATCCATTTATTTGCTGTAAAAATTTACAGGTAGTTATTGAAAAATCAAATCATTACTTCTCCTTTTGAGCAGGTAGAGAGTTCGATAAGTCGGAAATATCAGGGAACCGGGTTGGGTCTGTCTTTAAGCAAGACCCTTGTAAATCTTCATGGTGGCTGGATTTGGTGCAAAAGTAAAGGAGAAGGTAAAGGGAGTTCTTTCCGTTTTATTATTCCCACACAGACCTTGAGAACATCTTGGAAAAAACTAATACTCAGAGCCCATGCTTCTCAAGCCGACAGATCAGTTTCCAAACAAACGCTTAAATAAATCACAGTTCCAATTAATCCTTGACAATCCATTTTCCGTCCAATACTTAATATAAGTTAACTGGGCGCCTGCAAGGCTTAAAAGGAAATCCCGTGAAAGTCGGGAGCGGGCCCGCCGCCGTAGCCGGGGACGAAACCTTATTGTATACCACTGGAAGCTGTTCGGTTTTTGGGAAGGTCAAAGGAATCGCTTGATCCGGAAGCCGGAATACCTGCCCGGGGATTGATCGTCCTGTCGTGGATCGCAGATTAATCAGTAGGCGTTTGAGGATAAAAAGGGAAATCCCCATGCTCGTATGCAGCGTAGGGGATTTTTTTATTTAAAGGGGGAGAATTTATTGCAACGGCTATTTTTTATAACAATTTGTTTCCTT
>JAFDHS010000201.1 GCA_019308655.1 Deltaproteobacteria bacterium | reverse complement strand
CCCGAGAGATTTGTCGACATAACGGTTTAAAACACAGTCGCCCCCCGCATAAATATCCTTGTCGCTGGTCTGGCAATATTCACTGACAACAATCGCCCCCCTGCACTCCAACCCCGCATCGATTGCCAGCTTGGCATTGGGTCTCGTGCCGATGGCGATCACTACCAGATCAGCGGGAAGGCTTTGTTTATCGGTTTCAACCGAACAAACTTTTCCCTGCTCACCTTTGATCTCGGTTAGCGCTTGTTCGAAAGCCAGGTCCAGGTCATTATCCTCCAGATGTACCGCGGCAAAGTCCGCAATGTCCTTGTCAATATTTTTCGGCATGATCTGGTCGTATTTGGCGATCAACGTAACATCCAATCCCCTGTTAATAAGGGCTTCAGCCGTTTCTATACCGATCAGTCCCGCCCCGACGATGACCGCTTTTTTCAAATTCTGGGATTCAATCTCCTTGACAAGGGTTTCGGCATCATCGAGATGGGTCATAAACCAGACATTTTTGAGATCCATACCGGGAATAGGCGGGCAGGACGGAGAACCACCCGTACCCAAAACCAGTTTGTCATAAGGCAGGTCCTCCTCGGTTCCGGAATCCAAATATTTTACCCGTACGGTTTTGTTTTCACGATCAATTTTAATGGCTTCGGTCCGGATCAGTGTTTTGAAGCCCTTGGCTTTCTCAAAAAAAGCCGGTGTCCGTGGAACCCCAACGGGTGTATGGGTCAATTCTTTGATATTATTAAAAACGCCTTCCACATAGTAGGGAAGCCCGCAAGCACCATAGGAAACCAGATCCCCTTTTTCAATCATTGTTATATCCGCATCGGGCATCAGGCGTTTGAGCCTTGAAGCTGTTTTGGGTCCACAGGCAACACCACCGATGACTAAAACACGTAGTTCTGACGACATGAAATCAACTCCTTTCTTTAAACCTTTTTAAAAGGCTTAAAATTTTCGGAAAATGAAAATAAATCCGGACAAAATAATATCGAACAGATTTGACCGGAATCAGAGCGTTATTGTGATGAATTTATTTTATCTGAATTTTTTAAAGATTAAGCGTATATCTTGCCAAAAGGCTTTCTTTCCAATAGATATTATCGGGATTTTCAAAGTAAACCTTAAAAAGCCCAAGGCTTTTTTCCCGCAATATATTCGGAACAACCGGAATCCGACATTTCTCGTACAAAGGTGTAAGACGGGTCAGATCACAAGTTGTCCCCCCTCCCATAACATCTTCATATGCGTAAACAATCTTTCCAATACCGCTTAAAAGGATAGCGGCAAAACACATCAAACAAGGTTCCAACGTGCAGAAAAGGGTCGTTTTGTTTTTGTCTATGGTTTCATCAAGATCCGCAAGACGCCTTAAAGCCACCATTTCAGCATGATCAATTTCATTTACGGTACCTCCGGCAGTACCTGTTCGAGAACCGGTTACCAGCAGATCTTCTCCATGTACAATAACACATCCAACAGGAAATTCGCCTGTAGACAGGGCAGATTCAGCCTGCTCCAGGGCCATTTCCATAAACGGTTCATAATTCATTTTTGCTTTCTCTAAATTTAGTGTTCACGCCTAAAACCCAGGACAAAAAAAAGCCATTTATAATTTGCACGGACCTTTATCGCAAAAGCAGCTGCCATCGACTTCAAAAGCATATAGAATTCTTGATTCTTTTTCAGTGCGCTTTAACGAAATCGTTTCAAAAAGATGATCAGCGGCCTGTTTTGTTAATTCTTGCCTGGAAGGTATGGCATCAAAACCCGAACCGGTCACCTTGCCTGTAAAACCGTCAATGATTTCCGCATCCTTGCCGTTTGTCACAACAACCACAGGTACCTGGTACGGTGCGACAAGCCTTGATACGGCAATGGATAAGCGATGCCGTGTTACCAGGGAACCGGGGCCGTATTTTATGATCATACAAACTTTCCCGGAAAGGCTAACCAGAAAATCGACTTTCACCACAGCGGTTTTATTCCCGGCCTTTACCATAAAATCATGGCGGAGTTTTATTTCCTCTTTAAAAAAACCTTTGGTTTCGACAAGCAGGTGGGCCAGTTTTTGTCTGTATCGCTCGTCGTGGGTATCCTCTATTGTTTCTCCCGTAATAAAATCAACAAGAGAGCCAAGAATCAAATGATGGTCAGACATAATAAATATATTTAAACCTGTTAGTAATGATATTTAATTTAAAAAAATAGCGAATTTATCCAAACAGGTCAATGTTTTTTCAGAAAATACCTCGACAGACTATATTGAACTATATATATTTTACACCATAAAAATTAAAAAATATTAAAAGAGGTTTTCAAGGATGTAAAGGCCCAATTTCTTCTTTACAATTATTTTTGCCTGTGAATAAATAATAGTGTTTAAAATTTGTAATCACACCCCTTACTTCTTAATTTTAAGAGTTTATTTTCAAATTATGTCTATTCGTAAAGATTTCGAAGAACGTGAAAAAAGTTTTATGTCTCCTTTTGCGTGCCTGAGCTCAGAATCACAAGGACGCATGAAAAAGGAAGAATTCTGCCATGTCCGTACGGAATTTCAGCGGGATAAAAATAGAATTGTATTTTCCAATAGTTTCAGGAGATTAAAACATAAAACTCAGGTTTTTCTCTCCCCCCTGGGCGAACACTACCGAACCCGTCTCACCCATACACTGGAGGTTTCCCAAATCGCCAGAACCATTGCCCGGGCCATGCGTCTCAACGAAGACCTGACGGAAGCCATTGCACTGGGTCATGACCTGGGACACACCCCCTTTGGGCATAGTGGTGAAACCGCTCTTAAGGAAATATATTCCCCGACCTTTTCCCACAATGAACAGAGTCTGCGCGTTGTTGACGTTTTGGAAAAAAATGGACAAGGGCTTAACCTTACTTATGAGGTGCGTGACGGAATGTTGAAGCATTCCAAGGGATTTGGAAGTATCCTCTCCGATGACCCTGAAGAGATGCCCTGTACCGTTGAAGGCAAAGTCGTACGAGTCGCCGATATCATGGCGTATCTGAACCATGACTTAGATGATGCCATACGAAGCGGGGTAATCACGATGATGCCATACGAAGCGGGGTAATCACCGAAAAGCAGGTCCCTGAATCCTGTTCAAAAATTTTGGGACATACCCATTCGGAACGTATCACCACAATGATAAAGGATGTTATTTTTTCCAGCGAAATCTCGAACAATGAGTTTTGCCTGCATATCAGCGACAACGTATTCTCGGTCATGACAACATTGAGAGAATTCCTTTATGATAATGTATATCGTTCACATGCCGTGCATAAAGAGTTTGTAAAGTCAAAAAAAATCATTTCCGAACTTTATACCTATTTTTTAAATAATGAAAGCATGCTTAAAAAAGCTTTCAGGGATATGGAACTTGGGGAATGCAATGTTAACGGCCAACCCCTTGAGCGAGTTGTTTGTGATTTTATTGCCAGCATGACGGACCGGTCCGCTTTGGAGCTTTACAAAAAAATTTTTTTCCCTTCGCCCCTTGTCTGATAAAAAGGAAAGAAATTGCACAATCCAAATCATGAATATGCTCCTTTTTTTAAGGAACTAAAACGTATTTATGCCGCCATGGGACGCGAATATGAAAAAGCGGCTGATTATTATGGATTCAACTGCACAGGATGCATTGATAATTGCTGTCTCACACGTTTCTATCATCATACGAATCTGGAATACTTTTATATCCTTGAAGGCTACCATACCCTTGAAGAAAAACAAAGGATTGAAGTAACCAACAGGGCCATTGATGTATGCAAAAAAACCGTCTCAGCCGATGAAAAAGGAGAGCCGGTTCATTCCATGTGTCCCCTTAATTTTGACGGTCTGTGCATACTATATGAATACCGCCCCATGATATGCAGATTACACGGCATTCCCCATGAACTTCAAAGGCCGGGGCAAAACATCGTTTATGGTCCGGGGTGTGAAGCTTTTACACAACAGTGTAAAGACAAAGATTATTTCAAGTTTGACCGGACACCCTTTTATATTGAAATGGCCCGGTTGGAAAAAGACTTAAAGCAGGAGATGGGAATTACCCAAAAGTTTAAAAAAACCATCGCCCGGATGCTGATATCATGCTCATAACACTATGATTTTATAAGTAAAAGGTCAACAAGGACCACAAGATATGACACACGAAAATGATATTGTACTGATATACTTTGAAGACAAACCCTTTGTTTTTGCCCGAATCGAAGATATAGCCGCTGATTCAAAGAAGGACTGGTATCATGTAAAACTCCTTATGCTTCAAATACCTCTTCAAACCGTTACATGGATTTTGCGCGACATTTATATCGATGGCGAAGAATTCACCATGAACGGAAAAAAAATGCGCATGGAAAAGGTGGTCTGCCCGGAAGATCAAATGGAATCCGGCCATGAGGAAGAAGTACGTGAAGAACCCGAGACACCTGAAAACGGGAAAGTCATCTCATTTGCAAAAAAAAGAAAAGATTAACAGGATTTAAAGAAAACCAAAATTGAAACCGGTAACCCAAACCGTTATTTCCGCTTCCATAAAAACCGAAAAAGTAAGCAAACATGAAAATCGGTCCCATTAAACTCGACAATATTACCGTTCTGGCACCGCTTGCCGGTATCACCAATCTTCCGCTGCGGATTATCGCCAAAGAATCCGGATGCGGACTGGTCTGTTCCGAGATGATCAGTGCCAACGGACTGATCCACAAATCCGTAAAAACCGAAAAACTTCTTGACAGTCATCCCGATGAAAAGCCCCTGTCCGTTCAAATATTCGGCTCCGATCCCTCAATAATGGCGGAAGCCGCAAGAATAATTGAAGCTTCGGGAGCGAGCATACTCGATATCAACTTTGGGTGTTCCGTTAGAAAAGTGGTCAGAACCGGCGCGGGAGTGGCCCTGATGAGAGACCCTGAAAGAGCCGAAGCCGTTATCACGGCAGTCAGGAAAGCCGTAAGTATCCCATTTACCATCAAGATCAGGACCGGATGGGACAAGTCAGGAGTTCAGGCACTTGAACTATCCAAAATCGCAGAAAACTGCGGGGTTGATGCCCTGGCAATACATCCGCGAACCGCCTGCCAGGGGTTCAAAGGCGAAGCGGACTGGGAATTGATCAGCACCTTGAAAAAAAGCGTTTCCATACCGGTTATCGGAAACGGAGATATCGTTGACCCTGAAGATGCCATTCAAATGATCAAACAAACCGGCTGTGACGCCGTTATGATCGGAAGGGCCGCTATAGGAAATCCATGGATTTTTTCTCAGGTCTCCGCCCTTATGCAAGGTGAGGAGATACAGCCCATCGACCTTTCCCGGCGCTTTGACAGTATGATAAAATACCTTGAGGCTTCGGTAAAGTATTTAGGGGAAAAAAGCGCATGCTATATGATGCGCAGCCGTCTCGGCTGGTTTATAAAGGGGCTTCGCAGCAGCAGCCGATGCCAAAAAAATCATAGCGGCATATAGGGATTCTTTGGAGATGATGGGCGATAGGCGATAGGCTATGGGCTATAACATAGTTATCAGGATTCATGCATTACCATTCTGTAAGGTTTCAGCCCTGCTCTCTGCCATCTGCTCTCTTCCTTATTGCTTAAACCTGACGGCAGCACCGACATTTTTGACCTCGCCTGACACCTGTATTCCTTCAGCCGTGTCGGAAGAAACATCCGTCAGTTTTATTTCCCCTGTTTCATGGCCGCAGCCGGAAAATCGACAATCACCCGCCCCTTCAATTATTGTTCCGATTTCATAGACCTTGAGTATATCTCCAGGCCCAAGGCCGGATCGTCTTCCGGAAGATATGGTAATCCTGTCGTCACTCTTTGATATAATATATCCTTTCCAGGGCTCAATACCGACAGCATCGCAAATCTTTTCCCCCAGAACATTTGCAGCATGCACAAATGCATTATCTATTTCGGGTATATTTTCATCTTTTTTTGATACGGCTGTTTGATATGTCGTTTCATCAACTTCGACCTTATGCACAAAGTCTTCATCAATAAGTTTTGCGGCGGTTTCCGTATCATAAACCGCCATTACTATCCGCATCTGAAGATAATAATGGGTATCTTTGAACCACCAAAGCCCCCTTTTTTTTTGTTCAGCGCTCAGATCTGCCAGATAACCGGTTACAATGGCATTCAGACCCGACAACCTCCCGTGTTCCGCCAGTGCAAAATTATCAATCCCACCCGATGAAAGTATCGGCAGATGGTCCGAATATCCTTCTTCTTTGGGGTCGATAAGAAGGATTTGAGAACATGTATCCTTTATAGTTTCGACAAGTTTTTCCCGGAAGAACACATTAAAGTTTTGGGCCTTCCAGGAAGACCTGTTATCAAAAGATGTGACCCAGACCTTTTTTTTCAAATTTTCATCTAAGAAATTAATCTCCCGGACGATCCCCTTCGTCTTCTTTTTTATATTGGAAAAAGAAGAACATCCATTGATAAACGGCACAAACACAAAACAACAGAATAAAAAAAATACCGCACCAATCCTGTAAAAACCTGTATTTTTATTATTGATCATGACTTTGCCCTTTCATATACCGCCGAAACTTTGGAAGTAATTCCCCCCCTTGCCATAAAATTACCTGTTACTTCCATCCATTTAGGAGCAAGCACGGAGACAAGATCATCAAGAATCCGATTGACCACATGTTCATAAAATATGCCCACGTTTCGATACTGCAACAGATAAAATTTCAACGACTTGAGTTCGACAATGGTTTTATCCGGTCTGTATTTTATGGTTATACGTCCCACATCAGGCAGGCCCGTCATGGGACATACGGACGTGTACTCCGGCTGTTCGATGACAATGTCGATATCCCTTCTGTACTCATATTTGTATTCTATGGGATCAAGGATATCCGTTTTAACAATATCCGGACTTTCAATTGTATAAGGTATAAATTTTTCATAAGATCGCGACATTTTCGTTTACT
>JAFDHS010000200.1 GCA_019308655.1 Deltaproteobacteria bacterium | reverse complement strand
CAACCGGAAGTGGGATCGGGAGTTTCATGATTCTGCTTTCGGGCATGGCCGGCAATCTGCTGAATGCCTTTTTTTACAAGAGCAACCATTTTTCAATTGGTGCTTCAACAGCAGTTTTCGGCGCCATCGGTATTCTGTCCGCACTGGGTTTCGGTCGAAAAATCAGACGACCCGGTCGCCGTATCAACGCATGGCTGCCCTTGTTCAGCGGTCTTTGTCTGCTTGCCTTTCTGGGAGGACCGGGCGAGCGGGTCGATTTGATGGCGCATTTGTTCGGTTTTGCGGCCGGAATCGTTATTGGTCTGCTTTATGTTTTCTTTTGCCGGCAGCCGACGGCACCTGCTTTTCAGACCGCATGTCTCATGGCAACATTGGCCTTGGTCGCCATGGCCTGGTTGAAATTCTTCTATCTGTAATTATCGAAAAATTAAATCCTTGACCTCGCATTAGTCACATGGCTAAAATGTTAAGCAAAATGGCAACAGTATTGGAGGGCTGCTATATGTACGGTACATCAATTGGGGTTCGCCCGAGGGATTTGAATGATCTGATCCAAAAGCTCAAACAAGGGCTGCCCGTTGTGGTTTTTGATCGCCTTAGAGACAGGCTCGATGTGCCTGAAAAAATGCTGGCCTCAACGGTAAACATCGCCTATCGCACACTGAGTCGTCGCAAAAAAGAAGGCAGGCTTAAAACAGATGAATCCGAGCGGATTTTACGCATCGCCAGACTTTATGAAAAAGCTTTGGAGGTATTCGAAGATGCCGGACTTGCCCGGCAGTGGTTTAAGATGCCGGCAAAAGCGCTGGGAGGTAAAACACCGCTGGAATATGCTGATACCGAACCGGGAGCGCAAGAGGTTGAAGATCTTCTTGGTCGGATTGAATACGGAGTCTTTTCTTAATGATCCGGGTTTGGCGGCTTATTAAAGCCAACCATGCTGATGATGCGTTTACCGGTGAGGGAGCCAGACGCTGGGGTGGTCGGTGGAACAGCAAAGGGATACGTGTTGTCTATACTGCCGAATTGCTTTCATTGGCAACCCTTGAGGTGATGGTACATACTCCTTTTTACGATACATTGAAAAACTATGTCTGTATTCCCATCGATTTTAGCCCTGGCTTGTTTCAGTCAATTGCCCTTGAGGACCTGCCGAATAACTGGGTGACCGATCCAATCCCGCAATCCGTCAGAGCAATCGGTGATCAATGGATTAAAAATAAAGAATCGGTGATTTTAAAGGTTCCCAGTGCTATTATTCCCATTGAGTACAATTATCTGATTAATCCGGACCACCCCGACTTTGAAAATCTTGTTATCCATTCATCACAAACGTTTGCTTTTGACCCCAGGTTATTAAAAAAATAGCAAATAGGACCAGCGGGAGCATTTGAACAGAAACCTACGGTTTTAGCCACCGATCTATCATGACAACCAAAGGCATGACAACCAAAGGTTTGGGTTCGAATTTGACCTGAAGCGCATCGCGTTAACTTTGGAGAATAATGAAACAAAGACACTCGAACCTTATATTGATTGGAATGCCGGGCTCAGGCAAAAGCACCGTCGGCGTGATTCTCGCAAAGAAGACATCACGCGACTTTGTTGATACAGACGTGCTTATTCAGACGTCACAGCAACGGAAATTGCAGGACATTGTTGATATGGACGGACATGCTGTCCTCAGGAAAATTGAAGAAGAGGTCCTTCTTGCCCTTTCCACCCAAAACCATGTTATTGCCACGGGCGGTAGTGCGGTCTACAGTGATCAAGCCATGACTCACCTCAAGTCGGATGGAATCCTCATCTTTCTTGATGTGGATTTGGCCACACTGGAGTCAAGGATTCGTGACTTCAGCACCCGAGGCATCGCAAAACGACCGGACCAGAGTCTTGCTGAACTGTTTGACGAGCGTTTCGCTATCTATACCAAGCACGCAGACATCACAATCAAATGTGATGCCATGACACAGGAACAAGTCTGCGAAAGAATTATTAAAGAAGTCAAGATGTTTTGTCAAAGGAACGTTTATCCATTGTCTCATGTTGGGTTTTACGGTCTGAGTGAGGAAATGAAATGAAACAAAGATTAACTGATATTATAAGCAAAGTTTCCTGGACGAAAGTAAAGAATTCGCTAATTCAAAACTATCCTGAACAAGAGGAATCAATTGCGGGATATAAAACTGTCTTCGACAAGCTGACTTCCATAAAGCCAACCTCCACTAAGATGAAGATCTTTATGGAGCTCTGTATAGACAAAGATGCAGAACAGGAACAATATATCGATGTTTATGGTAAAAATGGGACCATACGATCCGATGGAGAAGAAGAGCATTATGCTCTTGATTTTTCCCCATGGTCGGAGTGGCTGGGTATGGAGGTCGAATCTTCAGTTATCGAGAAATATACATATGCCGAAATCGTTTCACATTGCCTCTATGAAATGACATTCTACGGGTTTGATGAGGAAACTAAAGAAGAGCAACTCGAAGAGATTAAAAGAAGATCACGTGAATTTGACAATATGACTCCTGAAGAGAGAGAAAAACATCTTGTCCCCTGGGAAAAAATCAAAGCGAATATACTCAATAAATTTAGCAAGTAGACTTTTAGCAAGGTATCTTCTCAATAAGCCGGAGAGACTCGAAAACTATACCGGCTTTCTGGATGCCCGCCTACACGGGCATGACGTACATTTCGTTGCGATTGCCATTCCCGCGAAACGGAAAAAATGGGCACTTTAACGCGCTTTGAAGACAAACCAAAAGCCTTCTCAACCTTGGGATTTATTTTTCCTTAGATTCGTCTCATCTCTTGAAAGCAATTAATCAATCCATTGGTGGAAGAATCATGGGAATCAACCGGTTGATCACTCTTCAATTCAGGTAATATTCTCTTGGCCAGTTGCTTACCGAGCTCGACGCCCCACTGGTCAAAGCTGAAAATATTCCAAACTATTCCCTGCACAAAGATCTTGTGCTCATACATGGCAATTAAACCGCCCAGAGTCTTCGGCGTTAACTGCTTGAATAAAATCGAATTCGTCGGTTTATTGCCTTGAAACACTTTATGTGGATATAATTTTTGAATTTCATCATTATTTTTGCCGGCCTGTTTTATTGCCTTGAAACACTTTATGTGGATATAATTTTTGAATTTCATCATTATTTTTGCCGGCCTGTTTCAATTCTTCGATAACTTCCGCTTTGGATTTTCCATTCATGAGCGCTTCGGTCTGGGCGAAGAAATTGGATAACAGGATGGCATGGTGGTCCCCGATGGGATTATGACTGACAGCGGGTGCTAAAAAATCAGCCTGAATCAATTTCGTTCCCTGGTGGATGAGTTGATAAAAAGCGTGCTGGCCGTTGGTTCCCGGCTCTCCCCAGATAATCGGACCGGTCTGGTAATCAATTTTGCTGCCGTTTCGAT
>JAFDHS010000199.1 GCA_019308655.1 Deltaproteobacteria bacterium | reverse complement strand
TGTTGTGAATAGGATCTTTTTTGCCAATAAATGTTGTATTTACGAGCCTGCAAAGGTCTTTAACATAAGCAATAATTTGAATCATACGTAAAGACGGCAAGAGTGAATATCTATATGCCGATATAAATTCAAAGCCTGTTTTTCGTAAAAGTTCTTTCAGATTACCAAGATTGAAAAAGAAGAGATGATCAGGTAATTGAAAGCTTCGGATATACTTGAAATATAATGGACTCACTTCGCCGAGATTCCCGGTTTCAAAAACGAGGAAAGCACCTGCTTTCATAACTTGATATATCTTTTTAAACTCATTAATAGGGTCATATAAGTGACTGATAACGTTGCGATGATATACAAGATCAAACCTGTTAAATCCCAACCTGGCAGGAGCAAGAGGTGATGTCAAGCAATGGATGCCAAATTCTTTTCTGATAAACTCCATCAAATCAGGATTCAATTCTATACCCAATACTTTGAATCCTTTTTTTTGGGCCTCATCTAAGAAGTAACCCGCGCCTGACCCTATTTCAAGTAATTCACCTGTCTTGACAAATGATCGTATAATCTGTAAATGGTGTCTTGCGCAAATCCTTTTCGAAAGTGATTTATTAATATGGTCTTCTACAGAAATTTTGGCCGCGTCATGAGAGTAAATGCTTTTTATTTCAAGCGGTGAAGGACGCGGGGATACATAAATTAGCCCACATTTGGAACACTTTCTTCCTTTATAACCGTTTTCTTGAATTACAACTCGTGAACGGTCTGAATTGCAGAAGATGCATTTTATCTCTTCCATGCGATTCCTTACTTCATGATACCATATGTGTATGTATCATGAAGGTATTCATGCACTAATCCGATCAATATACCTTAATGGATCTGAAATCTTAGATACAAATCTCATCAGCGGGTATACTGATTTTAAATTACCTGTAAGGGCAATCAGCCAAAACGAAATACTGAGGATCTTACAATATCTTATGGAGGGCAGTAAAGAGTAACGCAAATAGTGATGCCAATAATCCCACATCGCCGACCGTTCATTGGAACTGGGATGCTCAGCAATCCACTGGCACCCCCCAATAAATCTGTTCAAAGCGGATCGTTCAGCATAAATCCTGGCCACTTTGCTGCCATCTTGTCTAAGAAGAACATCTGTTATTTTTTCCTGTGATAAACTTAAAGTTCTTAAATAAGAAATCCCTTTTGTGGATCTGCCTGTCACAGACGTGTTGTGAGCTGTATAACCATATCCAACATAGGACGTCATGACCATTCGTTGACTGCGGCATAAAGCAGAAATATTGAACAATATATCTTCACCTATGTTAACTTCGAAGCGCTCAAAGTTGATCTTTTTTACCTTATCGCGGAGGAACATTTTATTCCAAAGCGCTGAATTGAGGTGTCTAAATGCTTTTACCTTCTGGTGCGGAGACGAAAGATCACATACACAATCCGGAAGGCGGTGTCTGCCAATGGGTCGATTTTCGGCATCAAAAATATCCCATGAGCATGAGATGATATCTGCCTGATGTTGTAATGCAAGTTCAAGCATCTTACTGCACATTTTTGAGTGCATGAAATCATCGGAATCGACAAAAAGAACGTATTTGCCTTTAGCGATTCGAAGTCCGTCATTTCGCGCCATCCCAGCACGCTCATTCCGAACACGATGCAGCACGGTCACTCGCTTATCCTTTTCCGCAGCAGCATCGAGTACCTTCGGACAATCATCCGGCGAGGCATCGTCCACCAGGATGAGTTCTATATCCTGAAGTGTTTGTTCTAATGCGCTGGTAAGGAGCCGATAGAGCAAATGAATAGGTGTCCTGTAAACCGGCACGATGATAGATATTGAAGGATTAATCATGAAATAAGGTGAACAAAAGAAAGGCGGGCACCAACATCAATTTGCGGGTCGTATTATCCATCCAAAATCAGCCTATTTTGGTGGCCCCGTATGAGACCTTTGAAAAACTTCTTCCGTCATGCCGGACTTGATCCGGCATCCAGGAACTATCAAAATTACCGGTTTTGAGCCAATCCCTCACCACGTTCCAGCTTTCAAACCGATCCATGCCCGGAATTCTTCGAAGCCGGCAAAACAAACAATGCAAAAAAAACACTGATGCTCACAAAAACCAGGGTGGATTCCTCGAACTGGTCAAAAATCAAGGGATTGGCAAGACTGTTGACTAGGGCCATGGCTATGGCGGCCGCACACCCCACCGCACCCGGCACCCGTCGAGTGGAAGTAACGAAGACCTCTTTTAAAAGCCGCAAAGCATAAAATAAAAATACAAGCATCCCCATAACACCGGTGCCCAGAAGAATGGAAAACAAGGAATTATGCGGCCGGCTTGCAAACACATTACCGCGGCCGGTTGAAATCACCGCGAACCCATGGCCGAGATAAAGGCGTTCCCTGGCCACTTCCACCAGGTTTTCCCACATGGGCAAACGTCCTCCAAGAGTTTCGATTTCATGTTCCTGTTTTCCGTAAAACACGATTTCTTTTATTAAATCGAATTGATACCCTACTAAAAGGCTGGTTGCCAGAATCATGGTACAGGCGAACAAAAGGCCATATTTTCGCTTTAATATCGTGATAGCGGTAACACCGGCCAGCGCCGCAAAAAAACTGGCGCTGCTTGTGCCAAAAAAAAGAAAAAACAGTCCCACCAGGCCGTATTTTTTCAAGACCGCCTTTCTTTTATCATCTGCCGTAAAATATTCACCAAGGCAGTAACAAAACATCATCCCGGCGGTAGCGGTATAAGAATTGGTATGCCAGGATAAAAGCGAAAAAGTAAATCCATACAAGCGGTAGCTGACAAAAAGCGTAAACAAGATGACAACAAATGAAACAAAAAGGATTCTCCTTTCAGCGCTGGCAAAATCCGGCTCATAAGAAAAAGCGACCAGGATTCCTGTTAGCATAACCAAAAACTCAACCGCCCTGTAAGCGGAATACACCGGGAGAATGGACCAAAAAAAACTGAGCAGGCACAATCCGTAATAGAAATAGAGCACGCGGATACTGGTGCGCCCGGTCTTTCCCCAAACAATGCCAAGCCTGCCGCTGGAAAGGATGCCCAATGCTATACACCCCACAATCAAAATCTGCACAAAAGCAAGGGAGTCCGGGCCACCCACGCCAAAAGCAGAAACCACAGCAACTTGACTGAAGGCGAAAGGGTATTGTTTCCTGTTGCTGTTCTTTCCAACCCGACCCCTGCCTTCTTTAAGGATGAAACGCCGCTCATTTCACTGAACGAATCGCTAAAATCCGCGCCCGTGCCCCAAGAAACAAGGCTTTCACATACTCATGGGCAATAACCGAAAGGCAGGCCGTATGCCACCCGTGCCTTCCGGCGCTTAAGCCGCCATTGAGCAACCGGGTAAGGCGGTTCTTCGGCATCTCCAAACCATATGTTTGAACGATATGCTTTGCCTGAGCAAAATTTCCGCCCAGAATATGGTTGTGCGCGTAACCTGCTGCCACCCGCCCCCGGACAATCTTGAAATAGGGGAATTGAGCCGGCGTCAACCTTGGCAGAATGCGTTTCTGCCAGGATTCCAGGGTGGGACAATGCTTACGGCGCATTCGATATTTTGTCAGCCATCCGGAAGCAGCAGCACGGGAGTTGCCGACCCAAAGCGGTTCCGGGATATAACCCCAATGGCCGAATGTGGCGATGTATCCCCAATATTCGAGGTCCTGGCTCACGCGCAGATCGGCCCTTTGGCCGCCGGCCTTGTCGATTACGGGCTTTCGGATCACGGCCGAACCTGTCCGAACGTGATCATGTTTTGCCCAGAAATCATAGAAGTCCTCTAGAACGAAAGGCTTGGCAGATACGTTTTGCCGACGCAGAAACGAAGGATGAATGACTTCGCTCCCGTCATGCATGCGCGTCAAAAGTCCCGTATTCACCGCCACGCATTCCGAATGCTCATTTAAGAAGCTTACGCATTTCGCTAAAAAATCAGGTTTCCAAAAATCGTCCGCATCCAGGAAGGCGATGAGTTTTCCGGCGGCC
>JAFDHS010000198.1 GCA_019308655.1 Deltaproteobacteria bacterium | reverse complement strand
CAGCGGCTGATGTGGCGAGATATCTTGGAATAGGACGAGCAAATGTCCTTCGTTCGATAAAAAGGGGCCGTGAAATATGAATAAAGCAACAAAAGCACCAGCGTCCCCCTCTGTGTTAACAGGGGGGTCGCAAAGGATTTTAAATTAGATATTAAGGAGTTACTTTTATCAAAACGAAATCAAAAGATAAGTTATGCAAGAGCTATTATCAGTTACTTGGCTGCGATAGAGTTAAAGTATACCGGGACAAGGGTAGCGAAAGCATTGAGGTTGAGTGGAAAGAGTGTCAGTCGATGTATAGGAAAAGGGAAAAATATTATTGAGAGTGATCAAGGATTGCTTGATTATATAAAATAAAGTCACAAGGTAACAACGTCCCCTGGTGCGTCCTCGGTTCGAGGGAAAGTAACGCCTGTGGACAGAATGATCGCTGCACTGTTGCAGTAGCAACAGTGTAAGTCGGCTGGTTGAAGCAGGAATTTGTAAGTATAAAAATATACATTATAGTGCAGCGTCAAATCTAAAAATTAGGGTTGAGTATAGCGTAACGTATTAACACACGTGCAAATTGAAGTTTGTTTACCCTAAAAGTTAGCTATGACAGTGCAATAGTATGTTTTGAGTACTTAGAAAGGAACAGGGACAGTAAGCTATGCAAATACAAAAAAAATCGTTTTCCTATAAAGATTATATAGAAGGTATTAAGAGCTTGAATATAAATGAGCAATTGGATTTGATAGATGCTCTCTCCAGATCTATTAAGGCTCGGGTTGACCAAAAAAGAATAAAAAAACACAGCATCATGGAATTAGAAGGTTTAGGAGCCGAAATATGGAAAGGGATTGACGCCCGGGAATATATATCAAAGGAGAGAGAATCTTGGGACTAATTGACGAAATCAGAGGGAAAAGGATTTCAATCGATACGGCGCCCTTTATCTATTTTATCGAAAAGAACCCTGACTATATAAATTTAGTCAAACCGATTTTTTCAGAAATTGAAAATGAAGAGATTGATGCGGTTACTTCGACTATTACGTTACTGGAAGTGCTGGTTCTTCCGCTAAAACTAAAAAGAGAAATATTGGCCGAACAATACCGGGATATACTATTGTATACAGACGGATTGTTTACTTACGAAATTTCTCACGATATTTCAGAAATGGCGGCAAAATTGAGAGTGAAATATAATATCAGGACCCCTGACGCTATACAGATAGCTACCGGCATTATACATAATGCCGATGCTTTTATCACAAACGATATCTCCCTGAAAAAAGTCGATGACATTAAGGTATTTGCCCTTGATGATTTTTTATAGGAAAATACCACACCACTGGGCACTCGCCTAAACCGAACTGGGTACGCATCGGCAAAAGCATCAGATTCTAAATCCATAAGGTATCAACGTTTCCTATGTCTCAAGATTTCTGGGAATCAGTCGAGTCGGCGTCAAGAGAGCAGTGGAAAGGGGGAGGCCGTTAGGCCGGCAGGGGCTTCTTGATGAATAAGTTTACAAAGTTACCAACGTCCCCTCGGTTTTTTAGAAGATCGTGCATTTGAACCGGGCGTATCACGGGTTGTATGTGCCCCGGATGATATGGCGGGAACTGATCAATTTTTCTTCCGGTGCCAATTGCCTTGTTTTGGCATCACTTCCATATATTGAAGCCGAATATGTGCGGGACTACCAGGAATTTCTCAAGCTCAAGAATTAAGGACATATTTTTATGCTGATCGAAATAATCAAAAAGGGCAGTTATTACACGGTTCCATTATTTGAAGAAATGGGGCTGAAGCAAGAGCGTGTGGTTGTTGAAATATCAAATGATGTTTTGCAAAACCTTCAGGCTGAAAAAAATGGGATCAGATCAACTCCAGAACCCGCCTATTCAGACGAATATTTAAACGAACATTGGAGAGAACTTAGGGAACACCCAGAATATAATATACCCAATCCAAAAATCTATTCAATCCATTCAGCTGTTGATCAGGATATAACGGGTAGGTTATTTTCGATGAGTTCCCTTATAATGACTTCAACTTCTCCTGACCAGGACGATGATGAAGTTCTCAAAGAGCAATATGGGAAATACCTTCATGCAAAACATAGTTCTTGACATCAATATAATTCTTGATTGCTACGACAGGTCAAGACTGAAGAAATATCCGAGCTCAAAAAAAGTATTCGATATCCTTGCGCATGGCAATAAATATAAAGGATTTATATCTTCATCCAGTCTTGATAATATTGACTTTCTCAAGAATTTTCAGTTGAAACAGTCAAGGCCCGAGTTGTCGGGCAAAGAGCGAAGCGTTCTGCTTGCGCATTTTATGAAGGAGCTTCTTGGCTATTTCAGCATCTCCAAAACACCCTCTTATATTGAAGTTGACTATGATGACATTGAAGACGCGCAGGTTGTTGCCTCAGCCAAAGCCATAGGCGCCAAAGTCGTTACCCGTGATAAGGGGATGCTGGCCAAATATCCGGAATGCGCCATTACCGCTGAAACCTTTTTGGACCGCCGGCAGGCTGCGGCTTCCAGTATCCCTTTTCTGGATCTCAAGGCGATCAATTTGCAGTATGTCAGCCAATATGAAAAAGCGTTTGACGATGTGTTAAACAGCGGCTGGTATATTCGGGGAGAGCAGGTCGGATCTTTTGAAAAAGAGTTTGCCGATTATTGCGGTACAAAGCATTGCGTCGGTACAGGCAATGGCCTGGATGCCTTGATCCTTATCCTGCGGGCATACAAGGAAATGGGAATTTTGAAAGAGGGTGACGGGGTCATTGTTCCGGCCAACACCTATATTGCGACCATCCTGGCCATTACCGAAAACAGGTTGACGCCGATCCTCATCGAACCGGACGAGCGGACCTATAATATCGACCCGGCCAGGATTCGCGAATTTCTTGAGTCTGAAACCATGCCCGGCACCGGCAAGCACTTTCCCAGTCTATATTGACTTAAATATGGTTCGTGCCGGTGTTGTGAGCCATCCTTCGGAATGGGTGTTTGGTGGATACAATGAGATCCAGTCTCCTCGTCGAAAATGCGTGCTCATTAATCATGAAAAATTCTATGATTCCTATGATTCGTTTCGGGAATCCCATAAAAAATGGGTGAATGAATCACTGGCGAATGGCAGCAACGTTCGTGATCGTCAGTGGACCCGTGGAGTTGCAGTTGGAGAAAAGCAATTTGTGGAAAAAATAAAAACAGAGCTTGGTTCGAAAGCTTTGGGGAGACAGATACGTGAGGTGTCTGGGGGATACGAACTTAGAGAACGAGTAATTTCCTATATGAGCGATTTTGACTCAAAAAAGGGGAATATAGGCCTCGAAAACACCTATAAATGGAACTTATTTCAATAAATATCAATGTATTATCGCGGCCCGACCCCCAATATT
>JAFDHS010000197.1 GCA_019308655.1 Deltaproteobacteria bacterium | reverse complement strand
CCGTTATTTCGGAATTCCCCGTCATGGCAAAACCCGAAGCCCATAATTTTCCCTTAAGAAACAGGATCATTTGCGGCATTTCGCAGGGAACTGTTGTGGTGGAAGCAACCAGAAAAAGCGGGTCCCTGATCACCGCAAGTCTTGCCGCGGACCAAGGCCGTGAGGTCTTTGCAGTACCCGGGAGCATACACTCCTTTAAACCGGAACCCACAGCCTGCTGAAACAGGGAGCCAAACTGGTTGAACATGCCCATGATATTGTGGAGGAACTTTCCCATGTAATCCATCATTCAAATGATAAGAATACACCGTTAAACAGACCGACCAACAAGATAATGGACAAACCCTTGTCATTATCTTCTGATGAGTCGCTGGTTTTTAATGCTCTTGAGCCTTATCCGGTTTACATAGATGATATTGCGCGAAAGATCTCCATGGAACCCGGAAAAATGTCCAGCATACTTCTTGGACTTGAACTCAAAGGGATTGTTCGTCAATCCCCTGGAAAACTCTTTTCGATCAGTGAGAAAAAATAGTGAGTAAACCCCTTGTTATTGTTGAATCTCCAACAAAAGTAAGAACGCTGAAAAAGTATATCGGCAAGGATTTTAACGTGGCTGCAACCGCAGGACACATAATGGACCTTCCGCCAAAAGAGATGGGTATTGATATTGATAAAGGATTTAAACCCAAATACCTCCAAATCAAAGGCAAACAAAAAGTTATAAAGGCGTTAAAAACTGCTGCCGCTAACGCATCGGATATATACCTTGCACCTGACCCGGACAGGGAGGGTGAAGCCATAGCCTATCACACGGCAGAAGTTTTAAAAAAAAAGGGAAGAAAATTTTACCGTGTACTTTTCCACGAACTGACAAAAAACGGTATTGCCGAGGCAATAACCTCCCCTTCGGAACTTAACCGGAACAGATATGACGCACAGCAGGCCCGCCGCATACTTGACAGGCTTGTGGGATACCAAATCTCTCCGTTGTTGTGGCGGAAAGTACAAAGCGGGCTCAGCGCCGGACGGGTACAATCCGTTGCGGTCCGTATCATCTGTGAAAGAGAAAGAGCCATACAGGCTTTTGACCCGGAAGAATACTGGTCGATAACAGCCCTTCTTGAAGGTCCGGTTCCACCTCAATTTTCTGCAAAACTTACCAAAAAAAACGGGAAAAAAATTAAAATTCCTGATGAGAAGACATCTTCTCTAATCTTAAATGAGCTGTCCGCCGAACACTTTATAGTCGACAAGGTTGTCAAAAAGCTCACCAAGAGAAATCCCCTCCCCCCCTTTACCACAAGCAAACTTCAGCAGGAGGCGATCAGGAGGCTTAGATTTTCCGCAAAAAAAACAATGGTTGTCGCTCAACAGTTATATGAAGGGATAGACTTGGGTCCCGGTGAACCTGAAGGACTCATCACCTATATGCGTACCGATTCGACCCGAATATCACAAGAAGCCGCTCTGGAAGCGCTTGAACTGATACAAAACCGTTTCGGCGAAGAATATGTTCTCAAGAAACCAAGGTCTTTCAAAAATAAGAACAAAGCCCAAGATGCCCATGAAGCCATACGGCCCGCATCGGTTTTCAATACCCCGGAAAAGGTCAGACCCTATCTTTCCAAAGATCAATTGGAGTTATACACCCTGATCTGGAAACGCTTTGTTGCATCCCAAATGCAACAGGCACTTATAAACCAGGTTTCGATATCCATAAAAGCCGGAGCGTATACGTTCGGCGTCAGTGGCTCATCTGTTAAGTTTCCGGGTTTTATGGCCCTTTACATCTCGGTCAATGACACAACGGAAGACGAGAAGAAAAAACAAAATCTGCCCGACCTTTCCGAAGGCACGGAACTGGAATTGATTAAACTGGATCCCAAACAACACTTCACCCTTCCGCCGCCACGGTTTTCAGAAGCATCACTGGTAAAAGAACTTGAAGAAAACGGGATAGGCCGACCCAGTACCTATGCCAGCATCCTGTCCACTATCAGGGACAAGGGATATGTAGATTTTGTTAACAAGTATTTCAAACCCAGCGAACTCGGCTTTATTGTCAACGACCTGCTGGTGAAAAATTTTCCCGACATACTGGATGTTGATTTCACAGCTAAAATGGAAAATAATCTCGACCGTATAGAAGCGGAAGAGATCGAATTTACAAAAATTTTAGAGGGCTTTTACGGCCCGTTTGAAAAAGAACTGGATGCGGCAAAGACGGAAATGCTCAGCATAAAGGGCGTAGGCATCCCAACCGATTTGACCTGTCCTCAATGCAAAAAACCACTGCATATAAAAATCGGTAAAAACGGACCTTTTATTGCCTGCACAGGATACCCCGACTGTTCTTATTCCAGAAATTACTCCAGGGATGAAAAAGGGAAAATTAATCTTATTGAGCCGTCCTTTGAAGAAGCTGAGGGTCAGATTTGTGAAAAATGCGGCAAACCCATGGTTATAAAACAGGGAAGATTCGGAGAATTTCTTGCATGCAGCGGGTATCCGGATTGCAAAAATACCCGGTCCTTAAGTTCGGAAGGGGGCGGAAAATCAACAGGCATACAATGCCCTGAAAAAGGCTGTAACGGCGAGATTGTGGAAAGAAGGTCAAAACGGGGGAAAATATTTTACGGATGCACCCGTTTTCCTGATTGCACGTTTGCGACCTGGGACAAACCTGTAGAACAAGAATGCCCCAAATGCGCAGCCAGGTTTGTCGTTGAAAAATCTACAAAAAAAGAGGGTACTTTTTTAAAATGCCTTACCGAAGAGTGCGATTTTAAGGAACACATATAAAACGGAAAAGTGAGCTAAAGTGATCTAAAGTTTGAAGTGAGCTAAAGTTAATGAGTCGCTTCGCTCTATCTTTTATATATAAAATTGACAAAATTCCTCAACTTTAGGCACTTTAGATCACTTTAGGCACTTTACACTTTTAACCTTATCTCTTATCCAGTGAATTCAATACCAGCGTTATGGGCCTGTCTTCGGCGCTTTTCCCCGTAAAACGTATGGGGCCGGGCCTTCTGTAATTATCATCACCGGGTGTTGCAGCAAGCCATTTTTCTCTTAATTCTTTTACAACCCTGAACGCCGGCGAATCGACATTCACCAAACTCTTTTCCAATACAAGCGCCAGTTTCCCCTTTCTTTCTTCAAGATGCATGAGCGGTGCAATGGGGATACCTATGGGCTCCCACTTGGAAAAGTCAAGTTCCAGATTCTTTACAGCCGCCATTTGACCGGTTGCGCCATTGGCTATAAGACTGAAAGCGGTCAACCCCAGATTTAGGTGTAAATGCAGTCAAACCGGGTCGGATCACTTCCCCTGCCATCATAGCCGTAAAAATGGGTCTGGGTTTTGAAACCGGGAACGGATTCCTTATAAATCTTTTCAACGGCATGGGGAATCTTTTCATCTTCCTTTAAAGCCTCTGCCTTTACCAGGGCATGCTTAAGGGTTTTCAAGGATATTATGGATTTTTTGATCAGCAGATACTCGGCATTCCCATAGTTTTTGAACAAAACAGGTCCGAAGTAGTCGGGATCAAGGGCTTCCTTTTCAAGGGTCTTGATATAAAAGGAGCGCTTAATACCCATCTTGTAGATCCCTTTTTCCTTCAAAATATCGAGATAGTCTTTTACCAGTCCCATAATAACCTTGTCGGTTTCAACCTGTGAAAAGGGAAAATTTCCGTGACTGTCTCTTTTCATGAGAAGTCCTTCCTGAAAGAAAGCAGGAATGTCATTAAACAGGTCATCATCCCGTGTATTCCATATGGAAAAAGCGCCCTCTTCCCTTGCGTGTCTGGCCAGTCGTCTCAAATATTCAAGTTTTTCTTCCAGAAAAGAGAAGTCCCCATGAAAGTTTTTATCGTGCGTTTGATTATATTCAGCGATAATTGTGTTCAGTTTGATAATAAAGGTCTGTATTTCATTGATAAATTCCAAAACACCTTCAGGTATGACAATCACCCCGTAACTTTTTCCGACAGCAGATCTTCTTATAATTCCGTCACAAATCACCCGGGAAAGATGCCGCAGGGTCATACCGTAAGCCGTATAGTCAAGGGTTCCTTCTTTTTCCGCCTTTTGTATTCTTTTCTCGTCCACGTAATCGGCAAGGTCCTCTCCGATAAATGTCATATTGGCATGGGTCTGCAAAGCGACTTCAAGGGCCAGATGGCTGGCGGACCTGCCCATGACCTTACATATGTGCCAGTATTTGGCACTTGATGTGCTGTCCGTGCACAAGCCGTTTATAGACAGGGCAAAGGCCCTCGCGGCCGTATGGAAACCAAATGATATGGCGCACAGAATATTTTCGTTTGCATCCTTTACCTGAATATCACCGTCAATGGTCTTGGGAACACCGATGACCTGGACCCCTTGGTCATACATTGCCTGTGCCATAAATGCCGCATTGGTATTGGAATCATCACCACCGACCACAACAAGAGCGTCAAGATCAAGCTTTTTGCATGTCTCTTTCGATAATTCCATTTTCTCTTGTGTATCAATCTTGGTCCG
>JAFDHS010000196.1 GCA_019308655.1 Deltaproteobacteria bacterium | reverse complement strand
CAATCAATCAATTTTCAAAAAGAAGGCATGACAGTTATCTATGGTGATAACGGAACTGGCAAATCGAGTTATGCAAAAATTCTTAAGAATGCCTGCCTCACCCGTGGCGAAAAACCCGATGTTTTCGGAAACATCTTTGAAGATGGAAGCAGTCCACCTTCTTCGAAGATAACCTATCAAGTTGGCGGCAAACCGACTGTGGATGTTGATTGGGAATTCCAGGGCCAAGAAATACCCTATCTAAAGTCAATAAGGATATTTGATACAAAGTCTGCGTTCCATTATGTAGAAAAGGAAGGTGTTTTAGACTATAGGCCGGCAGGCTTACATTTGCTTGACGAGTTAATTAATGTTTGCCTTCATATCAAATCGAGAGTTGAAACGAAGATATCAAGTTTAAGCACCCAAAAACAACTACCTAAAGTTGATAAGGGGACTGAGGCTTGTGATTTTTTAGAAAATATAGGTGTCAAGACAACTTCATCCCAATTAGAATCAATTTGTATAACTAAAGATGAGCTTGCTAAGCTTGAAGCAACGCAAAGAGAGCTAATTGATTTAAAGATAAAAACAGCTGCGGAAGTTAGAAAAACCTTAAATAAAAAGGTCATATCTTATATACCTCTTCTTGACAGCCTGAAGTCAGCATCTGAGGTTATAAATAATAATGCATTTAATGAAGTATTCGAATTAAAAAAATCGTATAAATCAAAAGCTAAAGCTTCAAGATTAGCAAGAGAAGAAGCTTTCTCAGGTATGCCAATCGAGGGTATTGGATCATCAGCTTGGGGTGAACTGTGGAATTCAGCAAGAAACTTTATACACTGTTCCTGCAAAGACAAATCATTCCCACCTTCACACGGCGATATCTGTCCCCTTTGCCTTCAGACTATTTCAGTGGATGTTGCAAATAGAATGAATGTATTCGAGGCATATATAACAGATGATATCCAAACGAAAATGGAAACGGCTAAAACCGCTTATGAAAAAGAAATGCAAAGAATAAACAAAGTCCAGTTAGATCTTGAACCTTTTAAATCTGTGATATCAGATTTAGATGAAACACATAAAGGTTTCAAAGAGTTAATTACGGGCTTTTCGGAACTATTTTCAAAAAGGAAAGCGTTTATATTCGACAAGAATAATGACGAAACTAAACTATCTAAAATACCAGCGTATGATGAGACTGTAATTGAAAAATTAACTGATATTATTACGGATATCAAAAAAGTATCTGACGAATTAAAAGAAGAAAAAGGTCTTGAAAAACTAATAAAAGAGAAATTAACTCTCGAAAAAGAGTTAAAAGCAAAAAAAGTTGTGCAGGATTGCAAAAGTCAAGTTGAAATAGAAATAAAGCGGATAAAAGCACTTGCTGCTTATAATATGGTATTACGATACTGAAACCAATCATTTTGAAATGTTAGAAAATTTTAGAGCCAATAGATTTGATGAAGATCCCACAAATCAGAATGTAAACCTTCAATGTCGTAATACTATAGTATAAAAAATCAAACCAATCCAAGGCAAATCACACAACTCAGCACCTCTATTAGTTCGATTTATTTGACGAGCTTCCTAAAGGAAAATTTTTTAGATGAGCTTAAAAAAATGGGATTTCAATATTATCAAGTAAGTGCTAACACCAGAAGCATTAAGGGATCGCAATTATTCGGAATTCAATTAACAGATAATACTTCAACTAAAGTGCATACTATTGCAAGTGAGGGTGAGCAAAAATGCCTGGCATTAGCAAGTATCTTTGCTGAATTAAATTCAGATGCAAGGAAATCGTGCGTAGTTTTTGATGACCCGGTTAATTCCCTTGACCACAAATGGCGTGCAAAAGTAGCTTTTCGACTTGTCGATGAGTCAATCAAAAGGCAAACTATAGTTTTTACCCATGATATAGTATTTCTTAAATTGCGGCTTGAAGCATCAGAAATGACTGCTGGCGCAAAGGTTGATATCAAAAGTTTAGATCGTGGAAGGAAAGCCACTGGTATTGTTAGGACGAATCCACCATGGGATGCGTTAACAACTTCAAAGCGAATCAAATATCTGAATGTACTATTTAGAGGTCTAAAAAAGGCAGAAGAAGAAGGAACTGAATCAGAATACAATAATTTAGCAGGTTCTTTTTATGGCTATCTGCGAGAAGCTTGGGAGCGGTTGGTTGAAGAAAAACTCTTGAATAAAGTTGTGGAGCGGTTTGGTCGAGCCATTCAAACTCAAAGACTAAAAAGAATAGTTGATATTTCAGATAAAGATATTGAACAAATAGATGCTGCTATGGGGAAGTGCAGTGCAATATTTAAAGGGCATGATACCGCTCCTGGTGTTTACGAAAACATGCCGCCTCTTGCCGAAATTTTAAAAGATATAGAGAATATCAAGAAATTTGAGCAAGAACTTAGCAATATGCGTAAGCGTAGTTAAAACAGAACAAAGGAACAAAGGAAAAAGGAAATGGGGTCAAGTCTACGTTTAACTTTAGTGGAAAAGCCGAAAAGTTTACCGGCAGTTCGTTAATCTGGAAGATTCCGCGTCAACGCCGGAGTACCAACTCGGGTGCATCGTTTGCACGGAGTTGTGGAGCGGTATGTCATCGCTGTCTGATCATTCTTCTTTCCGATATTGAACAACTTAAGCCATTATGATAATTTTGTATTTATGAATCAAATCACCAATCCCCATGACAAGTTTTTCAAAGAGGTTTTTACGCGCCGGGCCGCTACAATTCAATTTCTTGAGCATTATTTGCCACCGGACGTAGCCAGCCTACTTGATTTAAATTCCATCGAATTTACCAAGAAAATGGGGTCAAGTCTACATTTGACTTTAGTGGAAAGGCCGAAAAATTTATCGGCGGTTCATTTGCAAAGAGGATTTAATAGATCCCCCTGTGTCAGGATAGATGTTGATGCTCCAAACGGCGTGGGATATAAAATTATAACGTTGCCCACCAAATAACGGCCGAAAGAAAATTTTTCCTTATTTTTCAAGTATCGAAAGCATCCGAAATATTTTTTTTGCCAACTTATCCCCCTGTGTCAGGATAGATGTCGCCTCCAATGAATCCAAAAAACTGGGGGCATGAGAGTGAGACTGATGGGATACTCTATCGAAATGAAAGAAGCTGTGATAAAAAAAGTGTTGTTGGGTGAAAAATCCCAGTATGAAATAGCAAATGAGGCCGGCATCGGTCGATCAACC
>JAFDHS010000195.1 GCA_019308655.1 Deltaproteobacteria bacterium | reverse complement strand
CGTCCTGTTCCAAATCCACTAAAGGAATAAGACCGTATCCGACTTCTAACGCCAAAACATCAAGAGGTGGAGGAGATTTCAACTTTTCCGGCGGCTTGTCTTCGGCTTCAAGCAGCTCCTGTTCTTTCTTTTCTCCCGAATCAGTATTTTCTGCTTGTAAGAGCAAGTATGCCAATCCTCCGGCCAACATGGATAAGATAAAAAAAGGAACCGTCGGGAGCCCTGGAAACATGCCAAATACAAAAAGCCCGGCAGCTGCAATCGCAATAGCACGGGGATGGACTAAAATCTGAGAACTGATCTCCTTTCCCAAACTTGATTCGGATCCGGCCCGGCTCACGATAATACCCGCTGCCGTTGAAATGATCAGAGCAGGAATCTGACTAACCAGTCCATCTCCCACAGTCAGTAACGTGTAATTCTGAACAGCATCGGAAAAACTCATTTTATTCTGAAAAACGCCTATTGTCAGTCCGGCAAAAATGTTAATCAGGGTGATTATGATTCCTGCAACGGCATCTCCCCGAACAAACTTATTTGCTCCATCCATAGCACCATAATATTCAGCCTCCTGAGAAACTTCCAGTCTTCTGGCCTTTGCCTCCTGCTCATTGATTAAACCTGCATTCAAGTCGGCATCAATACTCATCTGTTTTCCGGGCATAGCGTCCAGAGTGAATCGGGCAGCCACTTCAGCAATTCTTCCGGCGCCTTTTGTGATCACCATAAAATTAATAACAACCAGAATAGCAAATACGATAATCCCTACCAGATAATTTCCTCCCACCACAAAACTTCCGAACGCCATGATCACTTTTCCGGCAGCCATCGGCCCCTCGTTTCCATGGAGCAAAATTGTTCGAGTGGAAGCAACATTGAGTGACAATCTGAACAATGTGGTAAGCAAAAGTATGGAAGGAAAAGCTGAAAGCTCTAACGGTTTCAGGATATACATGACTATCAGAAGGATTATTAATGAAAAGGTGATATTGAATGCCAAAAGAAGATCCAGCAGGACAGGTGGAAGCGGTATAATCATAATCAATAAAATACCCACGACCGATAGTGCCATTAAAATATCGGAATTTTTCGTTACAACGGAAAGAGGTCCTGAATTTGGGATTTGATTTACTGCCGCCATAATCCTAACATATTAGATCGGTCATTGGTTAATGGTCACGGGTTACACGGGTTACACTGGTTATTAACCATGCATTTTTCATGCCTACACTTGATTTCAAAATATTATTTTTTGCAGGTTTCAATATCCGTAGAGTGGATTATTTGACGTGCAACTACCGGAAACGTGTAAATCCGGAGTTCGCTAAAGGGGAACGGGGGGGGGGAAGGACGGAGGGCAGATGCCTGGCTAATGATTATATTCGTCAATTTTTTGGCGCTGAGTCAGAACTTATTCCTCATTCCTTTCAGCCTATAGACGTATGCCAGAATTTCTGCAACAGCACGATACAAATCAACGGGTATAAAATCTCCGATTTCTGCAGCCTTAAACAGAGTCTGTGCCAAAGGCTTATGCTCGACAATAGGAATGTCGTTTTCTTTTGCAATTTCTCTGATCCGTCCGGCAATAAACCCGGCCCCTTTTGCTATTACCCGTGGCGCAATCATCTCATCAGCTTCAAACTTAAGAGCGATGGCGAGACGAGTTGGATTTGTTATGATAACAGTTGCCTCCGGAACCTTCTGCATCATTCGGCGTTGGAACATTTCCATTTGAACCTTTCTAATCCTTGCTTTTATCTTAGGATCTCCATCGCTTTGTTTTCTTTCCTCTTTAACTTCCTGCTTGGTCATCTTCATATCTTTCTCATGTTGCCAGCGTTGAAAGGCATAATCTAAAACAGCAAGAACAATCAAAGCCAAACATGTATAAAAACAAATCTTAAAAGAGACCTTTCCAACAAAAGCAAGGATTTCGCCTACACTCATTTGTATGAGAGCCGGAATATTTTCCAATTCACTTCTTACCAGTAAAAATGCAATACCACCGACGAAAAAAATCTTAATCACTGATTTGACAAGCTCCATCAAAGACCTTAGAGATATGATTTTTTTCATCCCTTTTATCGGATCTATCCTGGAAAAATCGGGGCTAAGGGGCTTTCCGGTAAATAAAAAACCGACCTGTGCAAGATTGCCTGCTATACCGGCGATTAAAACAGCTAACATCAACGGCATCAAAATAATGAAAATTTGCCGGAATACCTTCGATAAAAAAGCACAACTTTTGGGAATACTCTCTAATCGCAAGGTTCCGAGATTTTGAAAGACCCCTCCCATAAAGCCCGAAAGACGCCAAAACATCCAGGAGCCTAAAAAAAAGAATATACCCAGGGAAGCCAGTAAAATTAATGCCGACGATACTTCTTTACTTTTGGCCACCTGACCCTTTTCTCTTGATTCCTGACGACGTTTCGGCGTCGCTTGCTCGGTTTTTTCCTGATCGTTTCCTTGGGACATGGGTTAGATATTCACTCCACTCAACGACTCAGACGCTCAATTTCAAGAGAGTAATGATATCGCTTCCTAACTCGTTGAATATTCGACTGAGAAAAATAGATAAATAAGGAAGCATAAAACCTAAAAAAATCAAGCCGATAACGATTTTCAAAGGCATTGCCACAACAAATATATTCATTTGAGGAACCGTTCTTGCTACTAATCCGAGAGCTACACTTGTAAGCAGCATGACCACAATAATGGGTGCGCCGACCTTAATGGCGATAACAAACATATTGGCCGCAAGTAACATTAGATGCTTCATTAAGGAATTGTTGAGTTGAAAATCAAAGGGAGGAACCAACCGGAAACTTGCCACAAGAGAACGTAAAAACCAATGGTGAGCATTTAAGGCCAAAAATATCAGCATAGCTGTCAAATATTTAAATTGGGCAATAATGGAATTCTGAGTCTGTGTTACAGGATCCAGAACATTGGCAATTGCAAGCCCCATCTGGAAACCCGCCACTTGCCCTGCCAATTGGATTCCGGCAAATATCAGTTTAACGGAAAGTCCGATAATGGCTCCCAACATAATTTCACTGGCCACCCCGAGCCCAAAAGGGATTATTCCTTTCAAAAAAGGGATGTCGGTCAATTTTAAGACGGGAAATAAAATAATAGTAATGGAAAATGAGAGTCCGATTTTAAACAGGGGGGGTATATTTTTACTGTCAAAAAGCGGGAGGGTCATCATGAT
>JAFDHS010000194.1 GCA_019308655.1 Deltaproteobacteria bacterium | reverse complement strand
GTGTATCCAGTTTTGCCTTGCCCGCGTCTGTCAACTCAGCACTTCCGGCATCAAATTCAAAACGACTTAAATTTTCATCGCTGCCCAACATCGAACCTATCAATGAGAAGGGAGAGGTGGCTGCCTTGACCAGAATATTCTTGATTATTTTCAGGATAATTCCGACTATGCTGAATTCCGGATCATCGATGCGGCCGGTTACGGGCAGACGAAGAAGGATTTTGCCGCTTCTGTCTTTCAGCAGGGAAACCGCCAATTTAACCGGCAGGTCCAGGGAATCAGGGCTCTCGACGGTCTCACCAAAGTCCAACTGATCAATATAAATGTCGTTAGTCGAATCCAGTTTTTTCTGGTCAATAAGATAGTTGAGGTCCAGAGAGAGCTTCCCCTTCCGGATTTTGTAACCGACGTATTTACCGGAATACGGGCTGGCGGGGCTGAGATCCATGTCCTTGAACTTGACTTTCAGATCAACAAAGAGGTCTTCAGTGAGCGGATTAATAGTGCCTGTGATTTCAAGCGGTGCATAGCTGTCGAGTTTGCCTTTTAAATTTACATTGGCCCGTTGGTTTTCTTCGGATATAAGGCCACTTACAGAGCCTTGAATGTCCACCAAGTTTGCAGAATAGCTAGGGGAGACGGAACGGTCAGAAAAATTGATTTTGCCGTCCTTGCAGATGATCTTGCCTATATTGACAGGAACGGTGTCAGTGTCTCTCGGTTCGGTAGTCTCCAGAGTCGGTTTGGCTTGAGCTTCTGGCGATTTCGGAGCTTCAGGTGATGACTTCGTGCCGGGACTGACGATGTTTTGCAGATTTAGAGAACCGTCTGTATTAAGGATAATCCGGCTGTCAAGGTTTTCAAGAGCAATCTCATCTATGTTAACATAGATGGGCGAAATCCCTACATCGATCCCGGTTACCAGGAGTTGTTTCCATTTTACCAAATCATCGGCATTAATATTGTCTTTTGTGGCAAAATCAGCTACAGCAGCACTGCCCCGGTATTTTGCCTGAAGGCCCGATTCTCCAGCCTGTGACAGAGAGAGCGCCCCAGTGGTGGAGAACTTGCCATCAGAGACAATGATCTCAAGGATACCGGCAAGAAAAGGCTGGAACCATGCCAGGTTAAGATCACTGATTTCCAGTTTCATATCAGCATTAACCGGATTAATGCCGAATTCGCCCCGGGTTCCCATGCCAGCGGTTTTATTCAATTTGCAGGACAAATCAATTTTTCCCCGTTCATTGATCTTGGTGGAGATGTCCCGGCCTTCGAGATTGATTTCACCCAGTGTCAGGTTACCGTCATGGTCGGACGTCAGGTTTTTCCCCTGGATAGTGAAATTTTTAATGGATAATTTCGTGACAGTGGTGAGCCAGGGCTGCTCATTTTCAGTGCCGGCGGCAGGCTTTTCTGCGGGGTCCTTGGAACCGGCAAGGGTTTGGATATTCAGATCTCCGTTTTCCAGCCTGCGGATCAGCAGGAAACCCTGTTCGCCTGAAATCTCTCCCACTGTAAATTGCTTTCGTGCGGTATCAACAGATGTATCCATAATAGATAATGCCGGAAGTTTTAAGATATCGGTTTTCTCAGGGGCGTCTGCACCTTGGATCTGAAAAAAATCCGATAAAGACACCCGACTACCATCCAAGCGGATTTCGTCGATGGCCAGAGTGAGAGGTTTAGTTTCCTCGGCCCCGGAGGCGGCTTCTTCAGTTCCAGCAGCCGGAAACAGAGAGTGAATGTTGAGTATTCCGGCTTCGTCACGGGTGATGTTGATTTCAGGTGATTTAAACTCAACTTTTGTCAGATGAATGTCTTTGGCCAGAAAGCGGGACTTTAACCAGGTAGTATGAAATAATGCCAGTTTCAGCAGGGGGCGGTTCGACGTATCGACTATCTCCAGGTCTTTGAGCGCCAGATCTCCCGAGGATGAAAGCTTTGGCGGTTTGTCCTTGAACTGGATATAGGACAAGCTGACAGTGCCATCCAGGGAACCTGAGAGAATTTGTAGATTTGTCTTAAACGGAACATATGCAAAGTAATAGGGGAGGTCGATTCCCTTCAGCTCTATATCAAAGATGGTTTCCAGAGAATCGACAAAAGGTTTGGTCTTGCCGACCAGCGATACCGGTTTGTCATTAAAAATTGCCGAGAAATGTGGCTCAACGAATACCTCCAAATCGCTGCCGATATTGGAAAGAAAGGGAATTGCCAGATGCAGTTCGCTGATTTTATGGATCTTGTTTTTTGGTCGATCCAGGATGTTGGCACTTCCGTTGAGTATCTGTATGTTGTAGACAGAAAATTTGAACGGCTCGGATACAGAATCAGGCGATTTTTCAGTATCTGTTGACTTACTCGGTTCCGAGGAGATGATAAGGTCTGAAAAATTGTAGCCCCCGTCCATTTTGCGGACGACTTTGATAAAAGGACCTTCTAGCCTGAATTCCTTAATAACAGGGGCAAGCTTAAGGATCGAAACGCCCTGTAAGTTCACGTACAGGCTGTTGAAGGACACAAAATCCGTCGGTTCTTCACGTTCTTTGACCGTCAGCCCATTGATAGTCAAGGACAGCGCATACGGGTTCAGCTTTATCTTCTGAATTACAACGGGCCGATGCAGGGCCTCTGAAAGTTTTTTGACCGCAACGCTCTTAATTATCGGAGGCAGGATCAGAAAACCAATGATGGTATAAACAACAAAGAAAACAGCGATCCCAAGACTGAATTTCTTAATACGCCCCATGGCCTTGAGTTTTTGGATGAGATTCATGGACATTATTTCTTAGATATCCAACCCAATCACAGGCGTCCTCTTTCTTCAATAATGGCCTGCTTCATTTCTTCAAGGGTTACCGGTAACCTTCAAACAGTGGCTTTGCACCTAAGAGGGAGGAAAAACCAGGGAACCAGGTTCCATAAGAAATCCAACTGATTTCCTCACTAATCCGCGATGATTCAATAAAATTTATACTCCCAGAAGTGAAAAAGCAAAGGAATTCGCAAAAAACCAAAAGAATATTTGAAAATGGCCTGCCTGCGTCGACCCCCCCCCCACACATCCTTCGAATCCGTAGGTCGCAGGTTCGAATCCTGCCGGGCGTGCCAATAATATCAGTGGGTTACAGCTTTTGCCGTAAATCTTTTTTTATTGCCATGGGGCAGGGTATAAACCTTCGCCTTTCGGCGGAAATGTCTTTAGCAAATATTTTTTTTTACCGGAGATGGACGTTA
>JAFDHS010000193.1 GCA_019308655.1 Deltaproteobacteria bacterium | reverse complement strand
TATCGAAATATGAAAAAATACAAAATCCAGCCTTCTTAATCTCCGGATCGTAACGGAGTTACAATTCGTAACATTAATAATTCATAGCCCCTTACAAGATACTGAACTTTATCTTCTTTCTTATCTATAGCCTGAATGAAAAGTACTGATATAATGAAATAACAAACGATTACGACTATTTTTGCTATGGTAGGGGCATGTTGAAACGTGCCCTTACAAAGTTGAGATGTGAGGAATGAGTGTAACTACCTGGGCTTGATCATAAGATGGGCCACTCAATTTACGGCTTCAATTATTAAAGTTATAACTATCTAAATTTAAAGGTATTATTTTTAGGTTCTTCTAAGCCTTATGCAAAGTGGCCGAAGTTATGACCAAGCCCAAATACCTTCTCAAATTTCAATATTCACAACTCAAAAATTTTATGGCATCCAATGGCCGAATGGATGATATCATCCTCCTTGCATAACATGTTACACTCTGTAACATGTCAAGTTCAACTCATCTCCCTAAGCTATCTTCTCTTTATCTTGTTATAATATAACCCATTGTTATTATAATATAAAACTTTTTTAGATATATGGCATGCTTTTTGAAATAAAAAAGCACAAAAAGTTTTGATCATAAAAAATACAGCCCCCAAACCGGTTTTTTAGATGCTCCGGTTCTCAATCGATGATCCGATTTTTTTATATTTTAAACCCCCCTCATAACAAAAACTTGAAAGTGAATTATGAATTCTGAAAAACTTTTTCGTAATTTAATAGAAAAAATTCCTGATCCGATCCTCGTTGTTAATTTTAATAAGGTTGTGCGGTTTTTCAATCCCGCTGCCGAATCTCTTTTGGGATACGAAACAAAAGAACTTATCGGTGCTCCATTTAAATTTCCTTTGGATAAGAAAAAGAAGAGCAATATTGAGATTATACTGGAAAACAAAACAAAAATTGTAGCAGAAATAAAGAACGTCGAAATAAGATGGGAGGGTGAAAAGGCCCTTCTCCTATCTATTCGAAATGTTACCAAACGAGAACAGGAATTGAAAAAAATTGCCCGCAGTCTTGTCCAATCCAATATTTCCTTGAAAAAAGAGATAACACAGAAGGTACAAATACAGAGCAACTTGGAATCTCTGGCCAGGTGCGATTCGCTTACCGGCCTGCCAAACCAGCTGTTTTTCAAAGAAAAAATAGAACTGGCCATAAATCGTTCTCTCCGCCGGAACGAGCGCCTGGCGATCCTGCTCCTGGACATAGACCACTTCAAAAATGTTAATAACACCCTGGGGCACCCGGCTGGAGACCGCTTGCTTGTAGAAACAGCCGAACGAATAAAAGGCTGTATGCGGGATGGTGACACCCTGACGCGTAGAGGAGGTGACGAGTTTTGCATTCTTCTGGAGAATATTTCTAATCCGCATACAGTGGCCGGAGTAGCCCAGCGGATCATCAACGTCTTTAAAAAGCCCTTCTCTTTGAATGACAACGAGATATGGATCAGCGCCAGTATCGGAATCACCTTCTTCCCCACCGAGGGCAAAAAAGCGTCCGAGCTGATACGTAATGCCGATATCGCCATGTACCAGGTTAAGAATGAGGGACGAAAAAACTACAAGTTCTTTACCCCCGAGATGGAAAAGCAGGTGAGCAAAAAAGTGACGTTGTCTAACCAGCTTCATGACGCTTTGGAAAAAAATGAGTTCCGGCTCTACTACCAACCGCAGATGGACGTAATAAATGGCCGGATTGTCGGTGTTGAAGCGTTGTTGCGGTGGCAGCACCCGGAAAAAGGGCTTATTCCTCCGGATGTTTTCATTCCCTTATTAGAGGAGACCGGGCTAATCGGTTCCGTAAGCGAGTGGGTACTGAAAGAAGCCTGCGCACAGAACCGAGCCTGGCAGGACAGAGGGCTGCCTTCCATTAAGATGGCTGTCAATTTTTCCCCCCGGCACTTTCGTGACAAAAACCTTGCAGTTGTTGTTAAACGGATTCTGGAGGAAACCGGAATGGATCCCCGTTTCCTGGAAGTGGAGATCACCGAGAATTTGTTTATAGAAAACAAGGGGCTTGTAAGCGAAACCCTTAAGCAATTCAAAGCAATGGGCGTCGGCATGATCGTGATGGACGATTTCGGGATCGGATATTCATCAATCAGCTATCTTAAGCAGTTCCCTATCGACAGGATCAAAATCGACAAAAGCTTCATCCGTAACATCCTGACAGATCCCGAAGACAACGCGCTGGTATCGGCAATCATCGCCATGGCTCACGCACTCGGTCTCGATGATATCGTGGCCGAAGGGGTGGAAGATAAAGCCCAAATTCCGGTCCTCAGGCAAATGGGCTGTCACATTTGCCAGGGTTATCTTTTCAGCCGTCCGGTGCCGGCGGACAAGATGGAGAAGCTGCTGGAAACGCAAACGGAATTGATGATTCAATGAGGTAACAAAAATGTTAAGTAAAAAATTGAAAGAAGTTTGGGAAGACGAAATATTTTATGAGACAAAAGACCCGAAGCGGCACCAAAATCAAAAAAAATCAAACCACATGTGTCCTTTTGTCAAAAATCCTTATGAAGACTGTTACTGCTATAATATGAATACTCAAGAAAAAATAAAAGGAGCGATATACTATTGCGGGGAAAATTTTGAAGAGTGCGAAATTTACCTCTCTCTCCAAATGGAAAAACATAATGACTAAATAACCTCAACATAAACGGAGGGTTAAAAAATGTCTCAACAGCTCGAAACCATGGACCAGGCGGTAAAGGCAATGGCGGACAGGGAGGGTAAGTACCTCACCTTTACGCTGGCCGACGAGGAGTATGGAATCGGTATTTTAAAAATCAGGGAAATAATCGGCATGATGCCGATCACGACGGTTCCCCAGACACCGGAGTTTGTAAAGGGGGTCATCAATCTCAGAGGAAAGGTGATCCCGGTGATCGATTTGCGTTTGAGGTTCGGGATGGGGGCGATCGATTACAACGACCGGACATGTATTATTGTGGTGGAGATTACAGGCGGACAGGATACCATCCAGATCGGCACCGTGGTCGATTCAGTCTCCGAAGTATTGAACATCAAGGGCGAGGAGATAGAGGATACACCGACGTTCGGCACAAAGCTCAATACCGATTACATCCTCGGGATGGCCAAGATGGAAGGGGGGGTAAAAATACTACTTGATATTGATCGTGTGTTGAGTGCTGAAGAAATCAGCCGGTTAGATGAGACTTTTTAG
>JAFDHS010000192.1 GCA_019308655.1 Deltaproteobacteria bacterium | reverse complement strand
TTAAGGGAATCAGTTGACAACTTAAGGATATCCGCTGCCCCAATTGCCTGAGTTCATGGGAATCCAGCTTTTCTCTCAGTTCAGGTTGCCCGACAAGGATCACCTGTAAAAGTTTTTGTTTGGTTGTCTCCAGATTGGAGAGCAATCGCAACTGTTCCAAAACCTCCCGGGTCAGGTTCTGGGCCTCGTCGATGAGCAGAATGACATTTTTCCCTTGGGTTTTTTTTTCAATAAGAAAAAGATTCAGCGAATCGATAAGCTCTTTGGTGTTATCAGCATCCGAGTTGATTCCAAGTTCGTCGTTGATGGCTTTGAGAAGCTGTATGGAATCCAGCTTGGGATTAAAAATATAAGCCGTCTTTGTGTCATCATCCAGGCTTTCCAGAAATGCCCGGCAAAGGGTTGTTTTGCCGGTCCCGACCTCTCCGGTGATTTCCACAAACCCATCACCCTGAACAACTGCATAGGTAAGATGGGCAAGGGCTTCTTCGTGACTTTTGCTCAAAAAAAGATAGGCAGGATCAGGAACGAGATTGAATGGTCTTTCCTTGAAACCAAAGAAATTTTTATACATTTGGGTCGATCCCCTTTAATTCCTTTTTATTGCGGATCATAAGGTAATTGCAGGATTATCAAATAATTCAAAAGGATAGCAGATTATTTTGTTCGTTTGGTTCCAGAGTAAGTAAACGCTTTGCTGATCATTTTTATAAAACTGCCTTTATCGATTCCGATGGCATTGCCGCAGGTGCATCGGACTTTGCCTTCCAAAGCAATCGGTTGATACATTTTCCTGATACGATCTTTGTGGCACCGCAGCACCTCTCCGGGGCCGATTTTATCGTATTTCCACAGTTTTTTTTTACATGCGGCGCACTTTAAAACCAGCATGGATCAATGCATTTCCTGTTTGATAAAAATAGAATTCTTTATTAATCTTTCCTCACCGAAACCGATTAAATAATCACCAACTTTTGAACCTCCTTAAGAACGTCTTCAGGCTTATCTGCGATTTGTATGATATCAAGGTCATGGGGTGATATCCTTTCGTCTTCAAGGATGCGGGATTTGATCCATTCCAAAAGTCCGGACCAGTAATCGGAACCGACCAGGATGACCGGAAAGGGTTTGATGCGATGGGTTTGAATCAGGGTGACGGCTTCAAACATTTCATCCAGGGTACCGAAACCGCCGGGCATGATAATATAGGCCAGGGCATATTTAACGAGCATCACTTTGCGGATGAAAAAATATTTGAATCCAACTTTAATATTGGAGTATTCATTGGGTATTTGTTCAAACGGAAGGAAAATATTCAATCCCACAGAAGTTCCTCCTGCCTTTGCGGCGCCTTTGTTCGCCGCCTCCATGACGCCCCCGCCGCCCCCGGTTATTACGGCAAAATTGTTTTTTGCAAAAAGCGCACCGATTTTTTCAGCGCTCTTATAAACCGGATCATCCGGTTGAATTCTGGACGATCCGAAGATACTGACTGCAGGGCCTAAATCATGGAGGGCTTCCACTCCGTCAACGAATTCGCCCATGATTTTGAACAGCCGCCATGATTCACCCATTTTAAAGTCGTCAATAACATATTGTTTTTCCATTTATTTTCCACATGATTATAAATACAAGATGTTGAGTCGTTCTTTTTTAAACGAAGATTTCAGGTTTGAGTATTGAGATGTGAGATGGTATTTATTCTCACATCTCAATACTTCAAACTTTAGCTCATTTTTCCGGTTTATCGGGTCAGCTGGCGATACTTGATTCGGTGGGGCCGGGCGGCTTTTTCGCCAAGTCGTTTTTTGCGGTCGGCCTCATATTCCGACCAATTGCCCTGGAAAAAAGTAACCTGGCTGTCTCCTTCAAAGGCGAGGATGTGGGTGGCGATGCGGTCCAGAAACCATCGGTCGTGGCTGATTACCACGGCGCAGCCCCCGAAGTTTTCCAGGGCCTCTTCCAATGCCCGAAGGGTGTTGACATCCAGATCATTGGTCGGTTCATCCAGCAGAATCACATTGGCTCCTTGTTTGAGCATCTTGGCCAGGTGCACCCGGTTGCGCTGGCCGCCGGAGAGGGTGTCGACCTTTTTTTGCTGATCAGCGCCTGAAAAATTGAACCGGGCGACGTAGGCGCGTGAGTTGACCATCTGTTTGCCGAGTTTAATCTGATCGTTTCCTCCGGTAATTTCTTCCCAGATACTTTTGTCGGCGTCGAGTTCGCGGCTCTGGTCCACATAGGCAAGATTGACCGTGTCGCCGAGTCGGATGGTTCCGCTATCGGGCTTTTCCTGGCCGCTGATCATTTTAAACAGAGTTGATTTACCGGCACCATTGGGACCGATGACACCAACGATGCCGCCAGGGGGAAGATTAAAGCTCATGTCTTCGACCAGCAGGAGGTCGCTAAAGGCCTTGGTGACATTGTTCGCTTCGATGACCAGATTGCCGAGACGTGGTCCCGGTGGAATGTAGAGTTCAAGGTCTTTTTCACCTTTTTCGGCCTCCTCGGAGAGGAGTTTCTCATAAGCACTGATTCGGGCCTGGCTTTTGGTATGGCGTCCCTTGGGGGACATGCGAATCCATTCCAGTTCGCGCGCAAGGGTCTTTTGGCGGGCACTTTGGGCCTTTTCTTCGCGGCGCAGCCGTTCTTGCTTCTGTTCCAGCCAGCTGGAGTAGTTTCCCTTCCAGGGAATGCCGCGGCCCCGGTCAAGTTCCAGAATCCACCCGGCTGCGTTGTCGAGAAAATAACGGTCGTGGGTGACGGCGATGACCGTTCCCGGGTACTTTTGCAGGTGATGTTCGAGCCAGGCCACACTCTCGGCATCAAGATGGTTGGTGGGCTCGTCCAGCAGCAGGATATCCGGCTTCTGCAGCAGCAATCGGCACATGGCCACCCGGCGTTTCTCGCCGCCGGAAAGTATCTTGACCGGTGTGTCCGCCGGAGGGCAACGCAAGGCATCCATTGCCATTTCCAGGCGCGAATCAAGATCCCAGGCATCAAGAGCATCCAGCTTTTCCTGGACCTGGGCCTGACGTTCGATGAGCTTGTCCATCTCATCGTCGTTCATGGGCTCGGCAAACTTCATGTTGATCTCCTCAAACGCCTTGAGCAGGTCCACCGTTTCCTGTACGCCCTCTTCAACGACTTCCCGGACGGTCTTCTCCACATCCACCAAGGGTTCCTGTTTCAGGTAGCCGACGGTGTGGCCCGGAGAGAGGTGGGTCTCACCGTTGAAGTTTTTATCCT
>JAFDHS010000191.1 GCA_019308655.1 Deltaproteobacteria bacterium | reverse complement strand
TATGCCGGGTTTTACCCATATTGATAAACAAGGAGAGGTTAGGATGGTGGATGTAACCGCCAAGGCATTAACTTCCCGGGTTGCCGTTGCCCAGGGGGTTGTCGCTATGAATCCGGATACCTTTGAAAGCATCATGAATCAAACGGCAAAAAAGGGGAACGTTCTTGAAACAGCCAGGATAGCCGGTATCATGGCCGCAAAAAAGACCTCCGAACTTATACCCATGTGCCATCCCCTGAATATCACGCATATTAAAATCGACTTTTTTCCGGAGCATACGACAACATCCATAAGAATTGAGGCTTTGGCCGGTATTGTGGGACAGACGGGAGTTGAGATGGAAGCCCTGACTGCGGTATCCGTAGCTGCGCTTACCATCTATGATATGTGCAAATCGACTGACCGGGAGATGCGTATTTCCGATATCTATCTTCTTGAAAAGTCCGGGGGTAAGAGCGGAAAATTTTTAAGAGGAAAATAAGAAAAAGGATGCATTTATGCGTTTTGATAAATTTACCATAAAGTCACAGGAACTCGTTCAGAATGCGCAGTCTCTGGCCTCACAGCATAATAATCAGCAGATTGAGCCGGAGCATCTGCTGTATTCCATGCTGACCGAAAAGGAAGGCATTGCCGTGTCTATGCTCCGTAAGCTTGGGGTTTCCCCTGATGCGGTTGTTCAGGAACTGGCACTTGTCATTGATAAATTCCCAAAAGTCAGTGGCGGGGGCATTGGGGAAATTTATCTTTCCCAAAGAACCAAAAGCGTTCTCGAAGCGGCCTTTTCGGAAGCAACCAAGATGAAGGATGAATATGTGAGTATCGAACACATCCTTTTGGCTGTTTCAGATGAAAAAGTGGGTGAGGCGGCAAAGATTCTCAGCCGTTACGGGATAAAAAGGGATTCGATTCTAAAGGTGCTTATGGACATTCGCGGCTGCCAGCGTATTACCGACCAGAATCCCGAAGAAAAATATCAGGCCCTTGACAAGTTCAGCCGTGACCTGACCAATCTGGCCCAATTGGGCAAACTCGACCCCGTTATCGGCCGGGATGATGAAATAAGGCGTATTGTTCAGGTTCTTTCAAGAAGGACCAAAAACAACCCGGTTATCATCGGCGAACCCGGAGTCGGGAAGACTGCGATTGTTGAAGGCCTTGCCCAGCGTATTGTTGCCGGGGATGTCTCGGAAACGCTGAAAAACAGAAGACTTGTTGCCCTTGATATGGGTGCGCTTATCGCTGGTGCCAAGTACAGAGGTGAATTTGAAGATCGCTTAAAGGCGGTTATAAAAGAGGTGGAGCGTGCCGAAGGAGAGGTAATCCTCTTTATTGATGAACTGCACACGCTGGTTGGAGCCGGTGCGGCCGAAGGCGCAGTAGACGCCTCCAACATGTTAAAGCCGGCGCTTGCCAGGGGTACGCTGCGGTGTGTAGGCGCAACCACGCTCAATGAGTATCGTAAATATATTGAAAAAGATGCCGCCCTGGAAAGAAGATTTCAACCGGTAATGGTGCTTGAACCCTCCATAGACGATACCATCTCTATCCTTCGCGGGCTCAAGGAAAAATACGAAGTCCATCATGGTGTAAAGATCAAGGATTCGGCCATCGTTGCTGCGGCGACTCTTTCTACCCGTTATATATCCGACCGTTTTCTGCCTGACAAGGCCATCGATCTGATCGATGAATGCGCCTCCAAACTGAGGATTGAAATAGATACCATGCCCGTTCCAATAGACGAGATCCAGCGTAAGATCATCCAACTGGAAATCGAACGGGAAGCCTTGAAAAAGGAATCTGATCCGGCATCAATAGAGCGCCTTGCAAAGCTTGAAAAAGAGCTGAGCAGCATGAAGGATGAGCTTTTTGAAATGAAGGCCCGCTGGCAGAATGAAAAGGACATTATCCAGAAAATAAGAGAAATCAAGGAAGAACTTGAGCAGCTTGGCATCGAAGAACAGCAGGCGGAAAGAGAGGGTGACCTGTCGAAAGTCGCGGAAATCAGATATGGAAAGGTAACCGAGCTTAAAAACCGTCTGGATGAGGCCAATAAAAAACTTGCGGAATTCCGTAAGCAGAGCAAAATGCTCAAGGAAGAAGTAGACAGCGAAGAGGTTGCCGAAGTCATATCCAAGTGGACCGGAATTCCTGTCAGTAAGATGCTTGAAGGTGAAAGAGAAAAGCTGGTACATACGGAAGATCGTCTCGGGAAAAGGGTTATCGGGCAAAAGCAAGCCATCGAAGCGGTTTCAAATGCGGTCCGCCGCGCACGTTCCGGCCTGCAGGACCCCAACCGGCCCATTGGATCATTCATTTTCATGGGCCCCACCGGTGTCGGCAAGACCGAGCTGGCAAAAGCCCTGGCGGAATTTATTTTTGACAATGAGCAGGCAATGGTAAGAATCGATATGTCGGAATTCATGGAGAAGCATTCCGTTGCCCGGCTGATCGGAGCTCCTCCAGGATACGTAGGCTATGAAGAGGGCGGATACCTGACCGAAGCGGTACGAAGACGGCCCTATTCAGTGGTTCTCTTTGATGAAATCGAAAAGGCCCATCCCGATGTCTTTAATGTGCTGCTTCAGATCCTGGATGACGGACGTATGACAGACGGCCACGGAAGGACGGTTGATTTTAAAAACACCATTATCATCATGACATCAAACATCGGCAGCCGATGGATTCAAGAACTTGGCCCATCCAGACGTGAAGAGATGAAATCCAAGGTAACGGAAGCCCTTCGGGCAAATTTCAAGCCTGAATTCCTGAATCGAATCGATGAAACCATTATTTTTGAAAACCTGACACCCGATCAGATCGGTTTTATCGTGGATATACAAATTCAAAGGCTAAAGAAAAGGCTTGACGAAAAAAATATAAACCTTGTCCTTTCCGATGATGCCAGAGCATTACTTGCCGAAAAGGGTTATGATCCCGCATACGGCGCACGCCCCTTAAAACGCGCCATTCAGCATTATATGGAAAATCCCCTGGCTATGGAAATCCTTAACGGGGATATCAAGGAAGGCGCCACGGTAAAAGCCGATGTACAAGGGGATCAGATCGTTTTTAAGACGATATGATCGACGGGCGACCTCAGGAATTTTTCGGCCGGCTTTGATAATACCTATTGTCCTGTGAACTTTGAAGATAGAATCCAAAGCACCCATTTCTTTTTATTGATGTAATAAAAATGTTGTGCTAAGAAGCGCAACTTTACCGTGTTCCTGAAGTTTATGCTGAGGGATTCGGTT
>JAFDHS010000190.1 GCA_019308655.1 Deltaproteobacteria bacterium | reverse complement strand
AAAATGGAAGCGAAGAGGTTGGGATCATTATATCTCACGAAATTGACAGGATTCACACATAGGCACCGATTAAAAAAGTGACAAAAAAAACACTTGAAAAAGGTATCAATTGATACTATTGTTTATATATGAAAAGACCATCTCACCGAGAACTTTCCGGGAAGATAAAAACAGCAAAAAAAGCTGTGGCTGAAGACCGTATCAGACTACTTAACCGAGCTGCAATGGTGTCTGATGCTCTGGAATCAGGTTATTTGTTTGAAGATGATTTTTTAAAAATTCTTTCTGACTTGTTAGATAATACAAAACCAGAGCATTATACAGGTACAACCCCTCCTCAAAGGTCATATGAAGAAGAGATCAATGGAATGGAACTTTTCGCATTTAAGGTTATGAGTAAAATTCTTGACCTTATGATATATTACAAATTTTCTATAAAAAATAACTGCTGTTATGTGGTTTCTCTACATAAAGATAGAGAAAAGGAGTGATATTATGGCAGCTTTAAAAGAATATTGCCCTGTTTGTAACAAGGGAATGAAATTAACGGCAATGAATAAAAACATGGTCTTCCGAGGTGTTGAAATTAATTATAAAGATCATGCTTATGTTTGCCCTGATTGCAAAATCGAAGTAGGCACAACAGAGCAAACAGCAAAAATACAAAAAACAATTTCAGATGCTTACCGTAAAGCAGCAGGGTTATTAACCGGTGAAGAAATCCGAGAAAATAGAAACAGATTCGGCTTAAGTCAAAAGGCTCTTGCGGATAAAATGACTGTCGGAATTGCCAGTATAAAGCGATGGGAGGGGGGGATAATTCAGAGTAAGTCAATGGATAAAGCCCTTCGGAATGCCTTTTGGAACAGTGAACACGAAAACACCTATACCGGCAATCGAAAATTTTCAATTTCAAGAGTTAAGTTGGTAATAAAATATTTTGAGGAACTTTTGAAACGACACCTTCTGCTAAAAGGCGACAAGATGCTTTTTGCTGCTAAGTATCTTTGGTATGCTGATTTTGTTGCACACAGAGAAACAGGAAAAAGCATGACAGGTGCTACATATGCGGCCCTTCCATATGGCCCCCAATTTAATAATTACAGAGAACTGATTGATCTGATAAAAAAAGCAAACGGCAAAGAAGGCGAACCATTAAATTTAGAAGAAAAGAATATTTTGGAAAGAATCACTAAGGTTTTTCCTGCTCCCAGAAAAGTATATGATGCTTCACACTTGGAAAGTATCTGGAAAAAAAGGACAATCGGAGAAATTATTCCATATTCCGATTCATCGGAATTAAAAGGATTGTAAAATTTGTTATTTATTAAATAACAAATTCAAAAAGAATTTATGCATTCCCATGCAGCGAGGAAATTAGGTTCCGCACTTATATAAACTCTCATGTCCCGGGACGGAATATTATCTATAAATATTTTCTTTTCAGATTCATTATACGTTGTACGGATTCCAAAGCTTTTGACCTGGTATTTCCATCGCCTTGCATCTCTTTTAATATCTCTCTAAACGCCCGCTCGATATTCGGCCCCTTGTGACATATAAGGGCCAGGTCAATATCCGCTAAAATGATCTGTTTTATAACGGTGGGTATGTCATAATGCCCTTCGATTGATTTCATGTCCAAATCATCGGTTAAGACCAGTCCTTCAAACCCCATTTGCCCTCTTAAAAGGTCCTTTGCGATATACGTCGACAAACTTGCCGGCCACTTGGGGTCAATTTTTGTGTAACAGATATGGGAAAGCATTATCCCGGACACATCATGGACTATAGCCGCTTCAAAGGGTATCATATCGGTAGATTGCATCATTGAAAAATCCGTATCAAGAAACGGCATCTCAAAATGCGAATCCAATGTTGTGCGGCCGATACCGGGAAAATGTTTTGCAACCGCCATGATTTGATTGTGTTGCAGATGCGCAATCACTTCCACTCCCATATCCGATACCCATTGGGGAGTATTGCCGAAAACTCTCCCGGCCATTACACTTTCCGTTCCTTCAAATGCAACATCCATGACAGGTGCCATATTCAAGAATAATAGGGTCAAGTCTACGTTTGACCTTTAATTATTTCCAGGATTAGCCTCTTGACCCTTTCCCTGAATTTTCCTTACCCGAAAATCTGGTCTTTTCTTGAAAATCGTACATTTATGTGCGATAATTTTAAATTATTATGAATGGAAACGAATTTATCAAAAGAGTCAAAAAGTTGGGAAAAGCTACGGGAACATCGGTACGCTTTGAAGCAAGGCAGGGAAAAGGAAGTCACGGCCGTCTTTATTATGGTTCAAAATTTACAACACTAAAGGACAGAAAGAAAGAGATCAGAGCAGGTTTACTCCATGCAATGCTTAACCAACTTGAATTAACAATTGAGGACATATCATGAAACGGGAGGATTTTTTATGAAACTCGTCTATCCTATTGATTTAATAAAACAAGATGATGGAAGTTTTTTAGTTTGCTTTCCTGATATTCCTGAAGCCCTTACGGATGGTGAAACAAAAGATGAGGCTTTGTCTGAAGCTGTGGATTGTCTTATTGCTGCTTTGGGGGGCTACATAAACGACCGACGAGACATACCTGTGCCATCATTGCCAAAGCCAGGCCAAGAAGCAATTATTGTTCCGCCTTTGGTGTCAGCAAAATTGGCATTATATCAGGCAATGCGGGAAACTCAAATTACGCGTGTAGCATTGGGAAAACGTATAGGTGTAAGTGAAGGGGCCGTCCGTCGATTGCTTGACCTTGATCATAAATCGCATATTGGGCAAATTGACGCCGCTCTTTCTTTATTAGGAAAGCGTTTGGTAGTTGAAGTTCAAGATGCTGCTTAAAGCAAAAAATACACCACCGACAGCATCACCCAGGTCCTGGAAAAGATAGACATGGCCGCCGGTGTGGACAAGATTCTCCTGATCTCATTTGATTTTTGGCAATATGGTTCGGGACTGATCAATCAAATGAAAATCAAAGATGACGACAAACCGGAAGAAAAAGGAATATTTATGCATTCCCACGCAGCGAAGAAATTAGGTCCCGCACTTATATAAACTCTCATGTCCTGAGACGGAATATTATCTATAAATATTTTCTTTTCAGATTCATTATGCGTTGTACGGATTCCAAAGCTTTTGACCTGGTATTTCGATCAACTTGCATCTCTTTTAATATCTCTTTAAACGCCCGCTCAATATTCGGACCCTTGTGACAGATAAGGACCAGGTCAATATCCGCTGA
>JAFDHS010000189.1 GCA_019308655.1 Deltaproteobacteria bacterium | reverse complement strand
CTGCCATATAAGCCAGGCCCGTTGTCCAGGTGCCGGCAAAAACGGTCCACTTCAGATTGGTCTCGCGATAGACGGCGGCTATTGCAGCCACGCAGGGAAAATAGAGCAAAATAAAGAGAAGATAGGCAAAGGCGCCGATCCTGCCGTCAAAAAGCCCGGCCATTGTGCCGAAGACGCCTACGGCCACTTCCTGCTCCTGGGCAGCAGCTTCAATACTGCTTACATCGCCGAGGGAGATCCCGAGGGGATCGAGAAATGTATCGGCCACACCGACCAGGTTTTCCGGAATGGTGGCGAAGGCCTCTTTGATACCACCCCAGAAGTCAAACGCCCCTTCTTCGGCTTCTTCACCAACAGCGCTTGCCGCAAGCTGCGTATACATGGAATCCAGTGTCCCCACCACGGCTTCTTTTGCAAATATTCCGGTGAAGATTCCCACCGTAGCCGGCCAGTTTTTTTCGGTAACTCCCATGGGAACGAAAACAGGTGTAATCGACTTCCCGATGGCGCTCAGCGCGGACTTGTCGGTGTCCTCGTTGCCGAAAGAGCCGTCGGTTCCCATGGAGTTGAGGAAACTCAAGATCACGACCACGGGAATAATAACTTTTCCGGCCCGGAACATGAAGGTCTTCAACCGGTCCCAGGCCCGCAGACATACCCCTCTCACCGTAGGCATGTGATAAGGCGGAAGCTCCATCACAAAAGGTGTGATGTCTCCTTTCAGGAGGGTATTTTTTAATACAAGTCCGGTGAGAATGGCAAAACCTATGCCGATCAAATAGAGGCCGAAGACCAGGTTTTGCCCGCCCACAGGAAAGAAGGCAGCGGCAAAAAGCGCATAAACCGGCAGACGCGCCCCACAGGACATGAACGGATTCATCATGATGGTGAGGGTGCGGTCCCGTTGATTCTCCAGGGTTCGAGTCGCCATGATGGCCGGAACGTTACACCCGAATCCAACAAGCATGGGGATGAAAGATTTACCCGGCAATCCGATAACCCGCATTAGCCGGTCCATAACAAACGCGGCACGGGCCATGTAGCCGGAGTCCTCTAAAAAGGAAAGACAAAGAAACATGAAGCCGATGGGCGGAATAAATGTAGCGATCGTCTGGATGCCGCCTCCAAGACCGCCGGATAGAATGGCATTTATCCAGTCCGGGATACCCATGGCGGACAGCCATGTTCCCAACCCGTCCACAAAGATGGTGCCGGCAAAGATGTCGAAAAAGTCGATAAATGCACCGCCCAGATTGATGGTGACCATAAACATCAGGTACATGGCTACCAGGAAAATGGGGATACCCAGGGCACGATTGAGAATGACCCGGTCGATCTTATCTGACACCGTTTTCCGCACCCGCATGCCCTTCTTTACCGTATCTTCAGTCAACCGGTTGATCAGTCCGTATCGGCTACCCGCTACCAGAATGTCCGCCTCGTCTCCCAGCCGGTCTTCAATGTTCCGATTGTGGCGCTTGAGGATTTTATCGACCGTATCTCCGACAAGGCCGGAGACCAGGTCATCCCCCTCGAGAAGCTTAATGGCCGCCCAACGTGCGTTCAATTTTTTGCCGTGAAGCGTTTCTTCCACCACAGGCGTTAAATCATCAATGGCATCCTGGATTTCAAGGGGAAACACCACCTGGGTCTCTGAAATGGATTTTTTTTCGGCAGCCCGGTTGATCGCGGTCTTAAGTTCTTTAATCCCTTCCTCTTTGGCGGCAACGATGGGAACAACCGGGCACCCCAACTTCCTGGACAACCCGGAAACGTCAATATCAATCTTGCGGTTTATGGCAATATCCATCATATTGAGCGTCACTACCAGCGGAACCTGCATCTCCAGGAGCTGAACGCTGAGATAGAGGTTCCGTTCCAGATTGGAGGCGTCAATAATGTTGACAATGAGATCCGGTTCGCCGGAAAGGATGTAATCCCGAGCGACCTTTTCATCCACCGACGCTGCAGATAACGAGTAGATGCCGGGAAGATCCACCAGCTCGATCCCCTTACCGTCATGCCTGTACTCACCTGTCTTTTGGTCCACGGTGACCCCCGGCCAGTTCCCGACCCGCTGTTTGGCGCCTGTCAGTGCATTGAACAAGGTCGTCTTGCCGCAATTGGGATTCCCTGCAATACCGATAATAAAATCGCTCATGACTAATCCTCCTTTTCCACCAAAACCGCCGCTGCCTCGTCCTTTCTCAGGCTCAAGGCGAAGCCCCGGACATTGATTTCCACCGGATCACCCAATGGGGCGACACGATTGACAGTAAACGCCGTACCCCGCGTCAGTCCCATGGCGAGCAGTTTTTTCCGGTAAGCCGTTGACCCTTTTACGAATCCGGCAACCTTCCCTCTTTCCCCTACATCCAAATCACGTAAGCTTGTTTTCATCTTGACCTCCCCTAACCCGGATAAACCGGAAAAGTGAGCTAAAATTAATGAGTCGCTTCGCTCCGTCTTTTTATATATAAAATTGATAGAATGCCTCTTTAAAGACGTGCCACCGACACGTCTCTACAAACCTTTAGACCACTTTAGTCACTTTACACTTTTTTAAATTCTGATTTTTTGCCATAAAAAGCATAAACTTCAGGATTAAGATACTAAACTGGTATCACGTGAATTTTTTGGGCCATTCCTCCCCCCAGAAAAAAACGGGTTCCTTCGTGGACAACCAGCATCTTTCCGCCACGCCAATTTTGAATGATCTCAACCTCAGCGCCCACGTTAAGCCCCATACCGAAAAGCCGATCCTGGAACCCTTTTCCCCCTCTTAATGAAACGATCCTGACCTTATCTCCCTCACCCGCCATGCGCAAGGGGAATGAGTTGCTGCTCGTGTTTTGGAATTTTCTTCTCATCAAAATAATTTACACCCCTTAGCTCACTTCAAACTCTCTTGAGGATACCATCTTCAGTCTGTTTCGACTTCACGGACAAAAATCCGGTTGGCGTCTTTTTGCTGTAAATACAGACGCAGTCCGTTACGGCTGGAAACAACTACGGGATTCCGCCTGCTCATGTAAAGGCTCTTGGCCTGTTCCACCCCTTCCAGAATCAGAACCTTTCCGGGCTCAATGCCTTGGGAAACAAGCATCATCCGGGCATGTGCTCCGGCCAGGATTTTCTGAACATAAAATCTCCTACCTTTCCGAGCTAAAACAAACTGCAGCAGATTCTCCTCCATCCGGCCCCAGATCTTGGCTGCCATCCCCTCGGTCAGGCGGACCCGGCCTTTTTTTTCGATCATCGTGACAT
>JAFDHS010000188.1 GCA_019308655.1 Deltaproteobacteria bacterium | reverse complement strand
CATTCGGGTCAATGGCTTTATTGGCCGATGGCTGGCATATGAGCACTCACGCCGCTGCATTAAGTATAACGGTATTCGCCTATCGATATGCAAGATGGCACATCGATGATCCGAAATTTACATTCGGGACTGGAAAGGTCGGTGTATTGGGGGGATTTGCCAGTGCGATCGGTCTGGCTGTCGTTGCTTTTATGATGGCAATTGAATCCATCGAGCGCATCATTTCTCCGGTTCGAATTCAATTTGATCAAGCCATTTTAGTGGCTGTTATCGGTTTGTTGGTCAATGTTATCAGTGCCTTTATTTTGAGCTTCGGCACTCAGCATCATCATTTTCGATTATAATCTGAAGGCCGCATATTTCCACGTTATTGCCGATGCCATGACGTCGTTGCTCGCCATTGCAGCCTTGTTGACCGGAAAGTTTATGGGATGGATATGGCTTGATCCGATTATGGGTATTGTCGGTGCAGGATTGATTACGCGGTGGTCGTTCCTGTTGATGAGAGACACCAGTAAAGTGCTGCTGGATTGTTCCGCCGACCCCAAGTCAATGGAATCCATCAGGAAAGCAATTGAATCAGAGCCTGAGACAAAGGTATCGGATCTTCATTTGTGGCAGTTGGGTGATGGACATTTTGGCGTCATTGCTTCGGTGGTAACGTTAAGATCAAAACCGCCCGAATACTATAAAAATCTTTTGAAGAATTACAAATATTTATCTCATGTTACCATTGAAGTGAATCAAGGTGAAATTCACTCCTCTCTTTATTGAGACGGGAGCCTGAAAATTTTGTTAATATCCATCCGAATGATGCGAAACAGAGGAAAATTTTCAATAGAGATTTGTTAAAAACAAAAAGATTGTCCATGGATAAGGAGAATCTCATGAAGATACTTAAAATCGACCATATCGGGATTGCAGTAAGACACCTCGATGAAAGCAAAAAGTTCTGGACGGATGTTTTAGGACTTGAGTTTTCAGGATCTGAAACCGTTGAAGATCAGAAAGTAACCACTGGTTTTTTTTCTGTTGGAGAAAGTGAAGTTGAGCTTCTGGAATCCACGGCATCTGACGGGCCTGTTGCCAGGTATCTGAAAAAGAAAGGAGAGGGGATACATCATGTTGCTTTTCGTGTGGAGAATATCCAGGCGGCATTGGAAGAGTTAAAGGCAAAAGGGATAAAGCTTATTGATGAAAAGCCAAGAAAAGGGGCAGGCGGAGCAAAAATAGCATTTGTGCACCCTGAATCAACAAACGGAATTCTGGTGGAGTTGTGTGAAAGATAGTACTTTCAGAGTCCCTCATCCGGATAAACCGGGAAAGTGAGCTAAAGTGATCTAAAGTTTGAAGTGAGCTAAAGTTAATGAGTCGCTTCGCTCCGTCTTTTTATATATAAAATTGATAGCATACCTCAACTTTAGGCACTTTAGATCACTTTAGATCACTTCACACTTTTTAAAAAGCTGCATAACCCTTTATTCAAAGCAAGAAGGAGTCTGTCATGGCAGAGCATCCGGATAAACACAAATGGATGGAACTTGCAGCAAAGGAGTTGAAAGGAAAACCGGTTGAATCGTTGAACTGGATGACCCCTGAAGGGATAGAGCTAAAGCCGCTGTATACCGCTGAAGATATTGAAGGTATGGAATGTGTGAATACCCTTCCGGGCATTGGACCGTATGTCCGGGGTCCCAAAGCGACCATGTATGCCGGAAAGCCCTGGACCATTCGCCAGTATGCCGGTTTTGCCACGGCAAAAGAATCCAATGCGTTTTACAGAAAAATTCTGGCTGCCGGTCAGAAAGGACTTTCCGTAGCTTTTGATCTTGCCACTCACAGGGGATATGATTCCGATCATCCCAGGGTTGCCGGTGATATCGGCAAGGCAGGGGTTGCCGTAGATTCCGTAGAGGATATGAAAATTCTTTTTGATCGGATCCCCTTAGATAAGATGTCTGTTTCCATGACGATGAACGGCGCTGTTTTGCCGGTTCTTGCCGGTTATATTGTTGCTGCCCAGGAGCAGGGCGTAAAGCAAAAGCAGTTAACGGGTACCATACAAAACGACATCCTGAAGGAATATCTCACAAGAAATACCTATATCTATCCACCCAAACCCTCCATGAGAATCGTATCGGACATCATCGGATACTGCTCGAAAAATATGCCCAAATACAATACGATCAGTATCTGCGGTTACCACATGATGGAGGCGGGTGCCGATTCCGTCCTTCAGACGGCATTTACTCTGGCTGACGGCCTTGAATATGTCAGATCGGCCCTGGCCACCGGACTCGATATCGATGATTTTGCGCCCCGGCTTTCGTTTTTCTTCGGCATAGGAATGAACTTTTTCATGGATATTGCAATGCTGAGGGCTGCGCGGTTTTTGTGGCATCGAATAATCAGCCGGTTTAATCCAAAAAATCCGAAATCAACCATGTTAAGGACCCATTGTCAGACCTCCGGCTGGAGCCTGACCCAGCAAGACCCGTACAACAACATTATTCGAACGACGCTTGAGTGTCTGTCTGCCATCCTGGGTGAAACCCAGTCTCTGCATACCAATTCTTTTGACGAAGCCGTAGGCCTGCCGACGGATTTTTCGGCAGGAATTGCCAGAAATACTCAGATCATCATTCAGGAAGAATCCCGGATTTGCCATGTGGTTGATCCGCTGGGCGGCTCGTATTATGTTGAGAGCTTGACGGATGGAATCATCAGGGAGGCCGCAAAAATTATGGATGAGATCGAGCAATTGGGCGGAATGGCCAAAGCCATTGAAACGGGAATGCCCAAGATGCGGATCGAGGAGTCAGCGGCCCGCAAACAGGCCCGAATCGACCAGGGCAGGGATGTCATTGTGGGGGTAAACAAGTATCAAACAGAAGAAAAATTTGAACTTGATGTTCTTGAAGTCCCCGGTGCGGTCCATGATCAACAGATTGCAAAATTAAAAGAGATAAAGGCAAAGCGGGACAATCATGCCGTTCAAAAGGCACTTGAAGCCATAACAACGTGCGCGGAATCCGGAGGAAATTTGCTGGAAGCATGTATCCCTGCCGTAAGAGTCAGGGCAACGGTCGGAGAGATTTCAGACGCCATGGAAAAAGTTTTCGGCCGGTATACAGCTGTCACCCAGTGCATATCCGGCGTATATGCCCAGGAATACGGTGATAGTGAATGCATTGATTCCGTGAGAAAAAGGACCGATGAATTTATGAAAAGACAGGGCAGAAGGCCAAGAATACTCGTTACCAAGATGGGACAGGATGGTCATGATCGCGGGATCAAGGTCGTTGCAACCGCTTTTGCAGACCTGGGGTTTGATGTGGACATCAGTCCCCTGTTTCAGACCCCCGAAGAAGCAGCGAAGACGGCTGTGGAAAACGATGTTCATCTTATAGGCGTCTCCAGCCTGGCCGCCGGGCATAAGATCCTGGTTCCCCAGCTTATCGAGGCCCTTAAAAAGAAAAAAGCTGAAGATATTCTTGTGGTTGTCGGAGGGATAATTCCACCGAAGGATTATGATTTTCTTTATGGAAAAGGCGTCGTAAGGATATTCGGACCCGGCACATCGATCATAGATTCGGCCAATCAGGTATTA
>JAFDHS010000187.1 GCA_019308655.1 Deltaproteobacteria bacterium | reverse complement strand
AGCATTGGACCTGTTTACCCAATGGGGTTATTTCAACACCACGGTACATGATATTCAAAGGGCGTCCAATGTCAGCATCGGTTCTATTTATCACCATTTCAAGAACAAGGAAGGTATTGCCAAGGCACTGTTCGATCGGCTTGTGGCCCAAATGGACACCGCCATTGAAGGGATTTTGCGGACCCACGAGAGTACCTACCGTCGCAGCCTGGCAATTATCACCTATCTTTTCGAATTAGCAAAAGAAACTCCCCAGAGCATGCAGTACATCCTCTACGCCCGACACCGGGAGTTTATGCCTGATGAAAAGCCCATCTGTTCGTCCCGGCCATTTGAAAAGATAAAGGCGATGGTCCGGGAGGGAATTGAAAAAGGAGAAATCCGGCCCATGGATCCCACAGTTGCTTCGGCCTGCTTGTTCGGAGGGGCCATTCGTCTGATTCACCTGCACTTGGACAGAGTCCTGGAAAAGGAACTCCCCGCTTATCTTGAGGAGGTGTTCGAATCCGCCTGGCGGTCTGTGGCAACCTGACATATCCTTTATCCTGAAATAAAAGTGTAAAGTGACTAAAGTTGAGAAAGCAAAGCAACTCATCAACTTTAGCTCAGTTTCCCGGTTTATTCGGGTTTCTTAGAACGAATGTTCGTTTTAATTGACCGGCTGCATGCCTTTTGCGCAACAAGGCGCACAAAACAAAAAAAGGGGTTTTACATGTTCAATTACGCCCAGAGAAAAACATTATCAATTCTCATCGGTTTGTTGTGTCTGCTCAGCCTGCAGACACCCTCTTTCGCCGCTCAAGCAAACAACAAAGACGCGCTTGCAGAGCTGAATGCGGCCAAATCCATATTTGACATCAATCTGGCCCAGATCGAAAAATTGCCCCTTTATCTCAAGGTAATCCGAATGACTTACGAAAACATAGCGGCAGAGGGGCTGTCCCCGGATTTCGTTGTGGCCTTCCGCGGACCATCGGTCCGGTTCATCATAACCCCGGAACCGGCCACCGAAAAAAAAGCACTGAAAAATCAGATTGCCAAGCAAATTAAGGACCTCAAGTCTCTGGGCGTCCGCTTTGAAGCTTGTGCCATTGCCCTGGATTTGTTCAGGCTGGACCCGACCACAGTGCTGCCCGAGATCAAAGTCGTCGGAAACACCTTTATGTCGCTGATCGGATATCAGGCCAAAGGGTATAGCGCGATTCCAATCATGTAGTCGCCCGGTGGATTGTCCTTGAAACGGAATTCGTACAAATCGAACCGAGCACTTGTATTTTATCCGAACGCAAGAAGGTCTGGGGATTTTTCTCTACAGTAATTTTCAGATGATAAACCGGACATCACCAAAATTTGATTTAGGAACGAGGATTAAATAAAGGAGCGTATTTCATGCCAACAAAGGAAACAAAGCAAAAAATCGACCCAGCCACACAACAGGAAGGTATTCCCATGCCCATTGTAAAGCTGAATCGATGGATACTCCTAACCGGCATTGTTATTGCACTGGTTACACAACAGCCTCTGATTACAACTGCCCTGTTTCTGCTTCTACTGCCCACAATAATCGCTGGACAGCGCTGGAGTCTTGTTTCACATCTCGGTAAACGGCTCTTTGCCAAACGGAATCTGTCCGCTGAGCGCGAAGACCGGCGGCTCATGCACTTCAACAACAGCATTGCCACGGTGATGCTCGGTTTGGCACAAGTGGCGTTCGTACTTGGCGTTCCCATGGCAGGCTGGATACTGTCACTGATGGTTGCAGTAGCTGCCGGGATAGCGCTTGCAGGCTTTTGCGTCGGCTGCTTCCTTTACTTTCAGTATAAGATGCTCCGATATCGCTTATTTGGGCGCTAAGAGGACCGAAGCGCTTCTCTGGATTGATAAAACAATAAACATAGTACCATAACGAGGATTAAAAAAATGCATAATGAATTTACAGCTATTATTGAGAAAGATGATGACTGGTTTATAGCATATTGTCCCGAAATTCCCGGAGCAAACGGCCAAGGTCTCACAAAGGATGATTGTCTAAAAAGTCTATCGGATGCAATTAAACTCATTCTTGAAGACCGGCGGGAAGATGCATTTCGAGGCATTCCAGACGATGCAATGAAAGAAGTGGTAAAAGTAGCATGAAACGTCATGAACTTTTAAAGCATCTTAGAAGAAACGGATGTTTTCTTAAAAGAGAGGGAGGCTCCCACTCATTATGGTGCAATCCCAAAACAGGTCATACCGAAGCTATCCCCCGACACACTGAGATTCCCAATAAGTTGGCAAAAAAAATATTTCGGATGCTTTCGATACCTGAAAAATAAGGAAAAATTTTCTTTCGGCCGTTATTTGGTGGGCAACGTTATAATTTTATATCCCACGCCGTTTGGCCGAACATTTGAATAATGCTTGGTTCCGTTTTTACTCCAGGAGTAGATGGTTTCCTGATTCTTGTGTTTTGGCCTTTGTTTAAAGGGGTAAGTTGATTGGAATCTGATAGTTTTTAAGGGCTTATTAGGGGTATAGGGTTTGAGACTTGCCTGGAATTTTTTCTCTGGAAACGCAATCGAATGTATCTTTTTTATTTCTTTGTTGAAGTAGTTTAAAACAGCTACCCTCATTGCCGTATTGAAACAGAAAGCGATAATAGAGAATACTGTCAAAGCAAGTAACGTGCCCGCGCAAATTTTCAGAACAGTTTTCATTTACGTTTTTCCATTTGGAGCATCGACATCTATCCTGACACAGGGGGATCTTTTAAATCCTCTTTGCAAATAAACCGACGGTAAATTTTCCGGCTTTTCCACTAAAGTCAAACGTAGACTTGACCCCATTTCTGACCCCATTTCCTATTGACCCCATTTCCTATGATTCTCAATTTTGACCATTTTCAGTTCCTTGTTATTTCATCGGACTAACAAGAACGGGTGCGATTTAATGGTTATTTAGAAAGCCCTTGGTAGCGTTTCGCCCGCATGTTGAAAGCGTATTCAGTGCCTTCCATGACATCACAAATTTCTTTTTTGATTATTTGTTGATCAACACTTCCTGTAGCAAACACATTAAAATATTTGCTGCCAGAATCCATTGATATGACATACTCTGCATCACCATTGACGGGTATATTGGCATTATGAGTTACAACAATAAGCTGTCGTTTCTCTTTGGCCTTCTTCAAACGATCAACAACCAATTCATATACTAACCGGTTATCCAAATCATCCTCAGGCTGGTCGAGAATAAGCGGGCATTGGCCATGAGACATAATAAATGTGAGTATGGCCGTTGTTTTTTGGCCTG
>JAFDHS010000186.1 GCA_019308655.1 Deltaproteobacteria bacterium | reverse complement strand
TTTTTGTCAAAAAGTTCCCAGCTGGGCATACTTACCACCCTGGCTGAAATCTCCTTTTGGGCGAGAATCTTTTGCGCTTCAACGGCGATATGTACTTCCGATCCTGTGGCAATAAGAATAATGTTCGGTTTGCCGTCGGAATCTTCTACAACATAAGCACCTTGTGAGAGGTTAAATTTTGAACTTTTTCCCAGGACAGGGAGTTTCTGGCGACTCAGGATCAGCGCGACGGGGCCGTCGGTGGTCATGAGCGCCTGACGCCATGCATCCGCTGTTTCCGTGGCATCCGCAGGCCGGATAACGGTAAGACCGGGAATGGCCCGTAAGGAAGCCAGATGTTCCACAGGCTGGTGCGTAGGACCGTCTTCTCCCACAGCAATGCTGTCGTGGGTAAAAACATATATTACCGGCAGTTTCATAAGACTGGCAACGCGTATGGCCGCACGCATATAGTCCGCAAAAACAAGAAAGGTCCCCCCATAAGGTCTGACACCGTGATGAAGAAACATACCCGACATCACGCTTCCCATTGCGTGTTCTCTGACGCCGAAACGAATATTCCGGCCTCCGTATGAACCTTTTTGAAATTCAGGGGAAGCGTCTATGAATGTTTTGTTTGAAGGTGACAGATCGGCGGATCCTCCCATAAGGGTAGGGACTTTCGCCGCAATGGCGTTTAAAACCTTGCCTGATACGGCGCGGGTGGCTATGGGATCATCTGAAATTGAAAACTTGGGTATATCGGAATCCCATCCTTCCGTTAAAAAGCCGCACATGGCATTTACCCATTGGTTTGCCAGATCCGGATAGGTTTTATTGTAAGCGTCGTATTTTTGCTGCCATAAGGATTCTGCGTCTTCTCCTTGTTGAATACACGCTCTGAATTTATTCAGCACGTTTTCCGGAACACAAAAAGAGGCATTTTCCGGACAGCCCAGTTGTTTTTTGGTCAGGCGGATTTCTTCCTCACCCAGAGGTGCGCCATGGGCGTCGGATGTATCCTGTTTATTGGGGCTGCCGTATGCAATATGTGTACGCATAACAATCAGGGAGGGTTTTTCAGTTTCAGCTTTGGCTGCTTTGAGTGCATCGTAAATGGCTTGGGTATCGTTGCCGTCATCGACTTTGAGCACATGCCAGTTATAAGACGTGAATCTGAGGGCCACGTCTTCCGTAAATGATATATCGGTACTTCCGTCAATGGAGATTTTGTTGTCATCATAAATGCATACCAGTCTGCCAAGGCCCAGGTGCCCGGCCAGAGAGGCGGCCTCGGAAGAAATACCTTCCATCATGTCACCATCACCACAGATCATGTAGGTGTGGTGGTCGACGATTTCGTTTCCCGGCCGGTTAAAACGAGCTGCAAGATGGCGTTCGGCCATTGCCATGCCCACTGCATTGGCAAAGCCCTGTCCCAGGGGTCCGGTTGTCGTCTCTACACCGTCGGTCTGTCCGAATTCAGGATGGCCCGGCGTTTTACTTCCCCACTGCCGGAAATTTTTTATATCGTCAAGGGTCACGCTATAACCTGTAAGATAAAGCAGGCTGTAAAGAAGCATGGATGCATGACCGCCTGAAAGTACGAAACGGTCCCTGTCGAGCCATGAGGAGTTTTTTGGGTTGTGTTTTAAAATACGCGTCCATAAAACATATCCCGCAGGTGCAAGACCCATGGGTGCGCCGGGATGGCCGGAGTTGGCTTTTTGAATGGCGTCCATGGACAATGTGCGAATGGTATTTATGCAAAGTTCGTCAATATTTGCCCTGGTTTCAGGCAATTTTTCATTCATGATACCCTTTTCTCCTTGTTTGTCTCTTCATTTTTTAAAAAAATATCACGAAAACACGAAACAAAAAAACATGAAGTTTTACTTTTCGTGTTTTCGTGATTTTAAAATATTGTTTTGGGTTACAGCTTGCCCAGGTTAGTGATATGTATTGATTTTAAACACAGTTTGGCAGATACACTTGTTTTAATTTATATGCAAGGATTTTGATAAATAATTGTTAATAACGTGTTAACGGAAACCGTTTAAGCTGTTGACAAAATCAAGCGTTAAAAGTAATTTTATCAAAACAAGAGATAAATATTATTAATTGATGTACTCAAACGGGAAGGTGATAGAAATTTTTATACGGTGGGTCTTTTTGACGGGAGCGGTCATCATCGTTTCCTACATGATGGATGGAATATCCGTGAGCGGTTTTTTCCCCGCCTTTTTTGCAGCGGCGGTGTTGGGTATATTAAATGCTTTTTTAAGGCCGATACTCATCATTTTGACACTTCCCATAAACATGTTGAGTTTCGGCCTTTTTACATTCGTGGTCAATGCGTTTATGCTTCAAATGGCCTCCGGCATTATATCCGGCTTTGAAGTCCGTGGATTCTGGTCGGCTGTGTTCGGTTCAATTCTGATAAGTTTTTTTAACTGGCTTCTTAATTCTTTTATCATTGAACACGGTTCGGTAAAGTATGTTGACATTAAATACAGACGAGGCAACCGGTGGGAATGATATCCGGTTTTATAACTCAGGAAGCATTTTAGTCAATTCTTCATAAGAGAAAACCGGGCCGTCAACGCAGACGTATTTGGTGCCGATATTGCAGCGCCCGCAGATACCGATGCCGCATTTCATACGCTTTTCGAGCGTTGTAAGGATCTGGTGATTTTCAAATCCGATCTCCTTGAGTCCGGCCAGCACAAACTTGATCATGATCGGGGGACCGCAGGTTATGGCCATACGATTGTGAGCACTCGGCGCAACTTCCGCTAATATTGTGGGGACAAACCCGACATTCTCTTTCCATCCCGGCGCTTCTGCGTCCACGGTCAGCACCAGATTTATCCCGCCGTCACGCCATTTATCGAATTCATAACTGTAGCAGAGATCTTCGGGTGAACGGGCGCCGTAAATCACGATGATGTCGCCGTAGTCTTCCCGGTTATCAAGCATATAGAGAAGAAGGGTACGCAAAGGGGCCATCCCGATGCCGCCGCCGACAAAGACGATATCATAGCCTTTCAGGGCCTCCACATCAAATCCCTTACCCAAAGGCGCACGTACACCAATCTCATCGCCGACATTCAGCTTGTGCAGTGCCTGAGTGACTTCACCGGCGGCCATAACGCTGAATTGCAGATAATCTTTTTGGGTCGGTGGAGAGTTGATTACAAAAGTCGATTCTCCGACGCCGAACACGGAAAGTTGAGCGACCTGACCGGGTTTGAAGGAAAAATTACGCATTTTTTCTTCATCGTTCAAAACAATGCGGAACGTACGAATATTGGCTGTTTCCTGAATAATATCTTTAATCAC
>JAFDHS010000185.1 GCA_019308655.1 Deltaproteobacteria bacterium | reverse complement strand
TATCAGCATCAGGTTGGCCCCCACCGAGAAGTTGCCTCCCTGGTTGCCGACGACAAGGCCCACCCCTTCCTTTTCCGCCCGCCTGATTGCCTTGAGAGTCATGGAGAGAATATCTCCGCCGATGCTATTCATCTTGGAATGAAACTCGCAGCAGAATACCCCGTCACCCAGGTCGACCAACGAGCAGCCGGCATTCTCTTCCACCACGCCGCCGGATTGTCTGAGAATTTCCAGTTTGATCCGGTCCGGACGGAACGGCACCTCACGGTACCCACCCGTGCCCAAATCATAGAAAAATTTCCTGCCGCCTTCATATTTGTAAAAACGCTCCGCCTTCTTCAATGCTTCGGGCACTGCCACGCCATCTTTTTCGGTCCGATCGACAAAGTACCTGACATCCAGCGCATCGAGCATCTCGAAGGGGCCGAGCTCCCAATTGAAGCCCCACTTCATGGCATTGTCGACGTTTATAATGTCATCGGAAATTTCGGGAATCCGCTTCACCGTGTAGATGAGGGTATCCCGCAGGTTTTTCCAGGCAAACTCGGCGGCTTTGTCCTTCCCGGTAATCACCGCCTTCAGGCGTTTGGCCGGATCATCGAGCTGTCTGGCGGACTGAATAGAGGCAAACCCGGCTTTTTCCAACGGTTTGTATTCACCTGTCCTGTAGTCGTAGTAAAAAATTTTGGTACCTTCGGCGGATTTCTCTTTGCGGTAAAAACCTTTCCCCGTCTTGTTGCCGAGCAAACCCTTGTCCACCATCTTGGCAATAAACTCGGGTACCTTGAAGATCTCCCGATCTTCATCCTCTGTCAGCAACCGGTAAGAGTTGTTTACCACGTGAACAAGGGTATCGATGCCCACGAAATCTCCTGTGCGAAACATGGCGGTTTTCGGACGAGCCGTTGCAGGGCCGGCTATAGCGTCCACCTCTTCCACCGTGAGGCCCATCTCCAGCATGTGTTTGATGGAATTGAGCATTGCGTATATCCCGATACGGTTGCCGACGAAGTTCGGCGTATCCTTGGCATAGACAATGCCTTTTCCTAACCGCTTGCCGATAAAGTCGGCCATATGGGAAACGACATCGGGATTGGTGTCCCGGCAAGGGGCAATTTCCACCAACCGCATATAACGAGGGGGATTGAAGAAATGGGTAAGAATGAAGTTCTTGCGCACGCTTTCCGGAAGGACTCGCGCCATTTCGTTTACGGAAAGCCCGCTGGTGTTGGTGGAAAGGACTGTCCCTTCGGCGATGTTTGGAACGACCTTCTCTGCGAGGAATTTCTTCTTGATCTCCATGTTTTCGACCACAACCTCGATGACCCAGTCGCAGTTTCTGATTTTCTCCATGTCGTCATCGAAGTTACCCACTTCCACCAGGCTGGCGTACTCCTTCAGGAAAAATGCCGCCGGTTTCGCCTTGATTGCGTTTTTCAGCCCTTTTGCAGCAAGTGCATTCCTCACCTCAGGGCTTTCCAGGGTCAGCCCTTTCGCTCTTTCCTCCTCGGTAATATCCTGGGAGAGGATATCAAGCATTAATACTTCAAGTCCTGCATTTGCCAGGTGGGCAGCGATGGTTGACCCCATCACTCCTCCTCCCAGTACGGCAACCCGGTTTATTTGTATCATTTTTCGCCTCCTGTAGTTTCGACCCCCCGAATCCGGACAAACCGAAAAAGTTAAAAAAAAGAGACTAACTTGGACAAATCAGAACCAAAAGAATTTTTTTAAATTACGAAAAGTAAAGAATCCGGGTCCGGAGGGCCCGACTTTGGCTTGCTGCCTCCGGAAGGGGAAACTAATCGCAAGCCTGATAAGGAAAAGGAATTTATATTATCTGACCTGGCCCGGAGGGCCAGGTTTTCAACATGAGAATAAATTCAAAGAGAAAAGCGTTATCTTGAAAAACAGTATTGAGGATACTTCCTCTATAGGAAGGCATTATACACTATGATCTAAAATAGAAACAAGAAATCCTTATATCAAAAAGAAAAAAATTTAAAATCCAGGAGAAGATCCTGTTTTCAAATAAATGTTTTGTTTAGGGTATGGCATCTTGTATATCAGCTGTTTCACAGCGTCTCCAAAAAAATTTGTAATGATGGCGTTGAGCTTATTGCGAAGCATGGAATAAGAATAGTAACGGGAAGCTATTTGGTAATTCACCTCTCCCATTTGTTTTCGTCGATCCGGCGATTCTATAATTTCTCTTATTTTCTGAACCGTTTTTTTGGAGAGAAAGCCGTCCATGACAGCCAGGTCAAACCCCTGGGGTTCGATATCTCTTACAAAAGTGGCGTAACGATTGACCAGCATTGGTTTTTTAAAGTAGACGGCCTCAAGAAAGGCATTGCCGAACCCCTCGTAAAGACTGGGATAGGTAATAAAATCAGCATAAGGATAGATGTCCCACAGGGAATATTGGTTTTGACATTTTGCGTGGCTGGTCCAGGGATCCGCGACCCGGGTCGTTACAAAGCGCAGATCCACTTTGTTTTCACAAGCATATTCTTTGAGCCACTCGGCGTATTCAAACCCTTCGTCACCCGCTTCATGGGACACAACCAGTTTGTACCGGGGATCTTTCAGTTCCCTCACCAGTTCAACGGCATGCTCGATCCCTTTGCGTTGCACGATCCGGGTAGGTTGTAAAATCATCATGTCATCCGGTTTCAGGCCGATGGATTTTCGGAAGATCTCGGCTTTATTTTCATCCACGACAGGCGGATTTTCAAAATCCAGAACATTGGGGATAATGATGGAAGAGAGCCCTGTGCGAAGCGCCAGTTGCTCCTGGGCTTCAGAATTGATCACGACGTGCTTGATATTGGGCAAATTGGGAGGAAAGGCCATGCGGAGGTAATCACTAACGGCATTCACTGAAAAGCGAACTCTTTCCCAAAAAAAATCATGATGGTGGGCAATGGTGGGGATCTGAGTCTCGGCAATGATTTCTGATAATGCCAATCCAAGGGGAATATGCATTGGAATGGTAAGCGCATTCTGGACAACTAAAAGATCAATATTGAATTTATTTATAAACTCATACAGTTGATCTTTTAAAAATACTCTTAATTCGTGAATCGCTTGAGTTACAGACGGTTTTCGTCCTTTTTTTCCAAAAACCCTCTCATTGATCCATATATTTCGTTCATGTTTAAAAAAGGCTTCAGGAACGTGAAAGCTCTTTTCCGTATCACGATCCAATTCTCCGGCAAACCAAAAAGAGTTGTGTCCACTTTTTTCAAAAACTTCAGACCATTTACTTGCTTCTAAGGTAACACCATCCGTACCTGAAAAGCGGGTTGAAACAAATCCGACATTCTTCACGATATTTCT
>JAFDHS010000184.1 GCA_019308655.1 Deltaproteobacteria bacterium | reverse complement strand
TTCGGAATATATTTCATTAAACTGACCAAACTCATTCATATCAATGAGGTAGACCGTCACTTTAACCGCTTTTGTAAAATCGGTTCCCGCAGCCTCTAATATGGCTTTGAGATTTTCCATGACCCGCCGGGTCTGCTCTTTAATTCCGCCTTTTATTAATTTTCCTGAAGCCGGATCAATGGCTATCTGGCCGGAGGTAAAAACGAAGTCCGGGGTATGAATTGCCTGGCTGTATGGGCCTATTGCCTGGGGTGCTTTGTCGGAATGAATGATTTTTTTCATGCTCTATCTCGCTATTATTTTTTTATTGTGTTCTTAAATCTCGTTTGGTATTCTTTTTATAAAATTTTTTCAACGTTTCACAACACAAATCGTCCAAACGTCTCACAAGTAAAAGTCCAAAAAATCTCACAAGTAAAAGTCTAACGGTTTCACAATGGGCACGGTGTGTTATCGGCCGGTAATTTTCAGGAAACAATCTTTTTAAAAAACTAACAATAATTGTTTTGAAGGTCAATGTTTAACTACCTTTGGCGATGTTTCAGTCTTTGTTTGGTTAATCGTTTATTTGAAAATCATGGATCTGTGTTTTTTTATTTATTCCATGAATCGGTCAGAGATGAGCCGAAAATATCAGGTCTATGCAAAATAAGATGCGTCTTTACGGTGACTATCTTTAAGGAGAGGGAAAATATGTTACACATCGAGGACTTGCAGGTTAAACTTGGCGACAAGGAAATTTTGAAACACATCGATCTTGATATCAAACCGGGTGAAACCCATATTCTGTTTGGACCCAATGGATCCGGTAAAACATCGTTGTTAATGACCATTATGGGCTATCCTCAGTACAAGGTGACGGGTGGAAAGATTTTCTTTAAAGGGGAGGATATCACCCATATGCCTGTTAATGAGAGGGCAAAACTGGGCATCGGCATGTCTTATCAGCGGCCGCCCACCATTCATGGGGTAAGAACAAGGCAAATGGTGGAAATTTGCGCCAAAAACAAGGTTGATCCGGATGCTCTGGCCGCGGAATTGAACTTCTCCGAATTCCTGGAACGCGACATTAATTCGGGATTTTCCGGAGGCGAGATCAAGCGTTCCGAATTGTTGCAGTTGACGGCACAGGATTCGGATCTGTTGCTTTTTGATGAGCCGGAGTCCGGTGTTGACCTGGAAAATATTGTTCTTATAGGCAACAGGATCAGCCACTTGCTGCAACGGGATTTTAAGATAGACCCTGAAAAAACACAGAAAGAGCGACTTAAAGAGCGCACCAAGATGGGACTTATCATTACCCATACCGGATTCATTCTGGATTACCTGACAGCGGATAAAGGACAGGTTCTCTATAATGGGGTATTGGTTTGTGCAAGTAACCCGAGAGAAATTTTCAGGACGATCAGCAAGGTCGGATATGAGGAGTGTATACGATGCGCAATTTAGATGAAAAGGCCTTAACGGCCAAGGAAAAAAAGGCAAAGCTCGGACCGGATGTGGATATTTCTTCATACGGATCAGAAACTGTGTCCCATGACTATGTAGAGAATCTGGTCTCCTTGTCTGAACCCGACAAAGCCAGGATGATTCTGGCCGGAGTAGATGCAGATGAACAAGACAGATCCGGTACCTTCATTCAGAAAGACACCGCAGTCATTCATTCCCGATCGAAACAGGAAGGACTGGAGGTGATGTCCATCAAAGACGCTCTGGAAAAATATGACTGGCTCGAGGAGTATTACTGGAATTTGGTTTCGGTGGAGACCGACAAGTACACCTCCTTAGCGCAGCTTGACCTTCAAAATGGGTATTTTATCAGATCCCTTCCAGGCAGTAAGATCACCAATCCCGTACAGTCGTGTTTATACCTGGCCAAAGAAAACCTGAGCCAGAATGTCCATAACATCATTATTGCCGAAGAAGATTCGGAACTTCATATTATTACCGGTTGCGCCACGTCCGAGCACTTGCAGCGGGCACTTCATGTGGGGGTTTCCGAATTTTATGTCAAGAAAAATGCCAAATTGAGTTTTACCATGATTCATAACTGGTCCGAGCAGGTGATGGTACGGCCCAGATCCGTGGGACAGGTTGAGGAAGGAGGGCTTTTCCTCAATAATTATATTTGCATGAAGCCTGTGAAGTCGCTTCAGATGTATCCGACGACTCATTTGGTGGGCAAGGGGGCCGTCTCCCGTTTCTATTCTCTGCTTGTGGGAAGCCCCGGCGGTGAAATCGACGTGGGTGGCCGGGTTCTGTTGGAAGCGGAAGACACCCGGGCTGAAATCGTTTCCAGAGCCATTACCAATGGTGGAAAGATTATTGCCCGTGGGGACCTGGTTGGTGAAATACCCGGAATAAAAGCCCATTTGGAGTGTCGCGGTCTTATTCTCAATGGGGGAAACATTCATGCCATCCCCGAGCTGCAGGGCAATATTGATGGGGTAGAAATGTCTCACGAAGCGGCAGTCGGCAAGATTGCTCAGGAAGAAATACTTTACCTGATGTCACGGGGACTCAGTGAAGATGAGGCGACTTCAAGCATTGTCCGCGGATTTTTAAGTGTTGATATCCCCGGCCTTCCCCCGGATCTTAAGGCCCAGATTGATCGTGCCGTGGAACAGAGTGACAAAGACGTTATGTAGTGTTTGAACGAAAGGGGCACGTTGCAACGTGCCCCTGCCATGTTGATATTTACTCTGATTGCTCAAATCTCACCACTCTATCGGGCAACATCTTTAAAATAATAACATTCCGGATTTTTTGAATCCTTATCAACAGGCTCTTTTCCCTGTCTTTGATTCAGTCCAGAATGGCGACAATTCTCTCAGTCTTTTAATTATTGGAGGGAGTTTTTCGATTATAAAATCGACCTCTTCTGCGGTGTTGTATATACTCAGGCTGAAGCGGATGGAGCCGTGGGCCGCGGTAAAAGGAACATCCATGGCCCGGAGCACATGTGACGGCTCCAGGGAACCTGACGTACAGGCCGAACCTGAAGAGGCGCATATGCCGAATTCATTCATCATGAGAAGGATCGCTTCACCTTCCACATATTCAAAGCTGATATTGGTGGTATTCGGGAGCCTGTGCTTGGGATCTCCATTGACCATGGCATTGGGGACCTGTCTGAGAATTTCGTTTTCAAGCTTGTCCCTTAGATCTTTCACGCATACTTGTTCTTGTTTTACATTTTTTACAGCCAATTCGCAAGCCTTGCCGAACCCGATGATGGAGGCAATGTTTTCGGTACCGCCCCTTCGTCCTTTTTCCTGGTGGCCACCGATCAGAAATGGGGAAAAGGGAGTTCCTTTTCGGATATAAAGGGCACCGACGCCCTTGGGTGCA
>JAFDHS010000183.1 GCA_019308655.1 Deltaproteobacteria bacterium | reverse complement strand
AGTAGGAATGACGGAGACGGAGACAAAAAGGCTGATGATGATCGAAAAGGTGATGGCAATGGCGATATCACGAAACAACTGACCCGCCTCTTCCTGGATAAAGATAATGGGTACGAATACGGCAACTGTGGTCACTGTCGATGCCAGCACCGCGCCCCATACCTCCTTGGCACCCTCATAGCAGGCATCCAAGGCATTTTTCCCCATATGGCGGTGACGGTCGATATTTTCCAGTACGACAATCGAGTTGTCTACCAGCATACCCACGGCAAAGGAAATTCCGGCCAGACTGACCACATTGAAATTGCGGTTGAATACCCATAAAAAGATGAAGGTTCCAATGACGGAAATCGGGATGGCGATCGCCGTGGTCACCGTGGCACTGATGCTTCTTAAAAAAAGCAGCAGGACGGTGATGGCCAGAATACTGCCGATAAGTACGTTCTGTTTTACAATGGCAATCGCGGTATTGATATACGGTGTCTGATCATAAACCCAGTCAATATACAGATTGTTATCGGATAGAATCCCCTTGTTCAGGTTTTCAACCACTTTTTTGAGCCGATTGACCAGTTCAATGACATTGGCTCCCTGTTCCTTACGGACACCAATGGCAATCACTTCATCGCCATTCTGCATGACCGAAAAGGTTGCTTTTTCGTGTCCCCGGGTGGAATGGGCGATATCTTTGAAAAAGATGCGTTTGATGCCGTCGTCAAAAACCACGACATTTAACGGATCGTCATAGTTTTGAAATTTGCTGACGGTTCGGATGCGGTAGTCCTTTTTGCCGATTCCCAGGGTCCCGGCGGATTGATTTTGATTGGCCCCTTGAATTTTGGCGATGACTTCGCTGATGGTGACGCTATGTCTCGTCATCTTTTCAGCATTGACTACCAGATGCAGTTCATTTTCGGTTCCGCCGCCCACAAACAAAGAACCGACCCCGGATACGCGTTCGATCTGCTGGCGGATTTCATTTTCAAAAAAGGTTTTGAATTTATTGACCTCGGATGACGTGCCTTCCTTGATTTTGAGCATCATCCAGATGACGGGTGAACTTTGGGCACCTGCCGCTTCAATAGCCGGTTTATCGGCATTACCCGGATAGTCTGAAACCTCATTGAGTTTATTGGAGACCCGCAACAGTGCATTGTCCAGATCGATTCCGACTTTAAAGGTCAGCGAAATTTCACCATAATTGTTGTAACTGGAGCTTTCCATTTTGGTCAGGTTCTGCAACCCTTTAAGCACTTCTTCCTGCTTATCGATAATATCCTGTTCGATTTCATAAGGGGTTGCTCCGGCCCAGGTTGTCGTGACCGTAATCTCCGGCAGTTCAATGTCGGGTGTCAATTGGACCGGCAGTTTTTTCAGACCGATGAGGCCGAACATGAGGATCAGAATAACGGCTACCGCGACCGATATGGGTTTTGAAATAGAGTATTTGATCGGGTCCATTAGTTTTCTCCTACGACAACCACCGGCTGGTCCGGTCTCAAGCGTTCATTACCATCCACCACTACCGGCATGCCGGGCTGAATTTCAGGATTATCAACGCCGATATATGCCCCGGACATGGTTACGATATTCAGCGGCACGATTTGGGCCTGATTGTCCTGGATGGTGTATACAAAATTTTTCCCCTGAAACTTGACCAAAGCATCTCTGGGTACCATTTTCAGCCGCTGCTTTTCGCTGATCGGCATAAAAACCGTGGCGGACATGTTTTCTATAGCCAACTCCATATACGGCAGGCGGATTTTAAGAAAAATATTTTTGGTTTTTTCATCTGCGATGGGTCTGATTCCCTCGACTTTTCCAGTCATCTGCTTATTGGAGACATTGATAACAAGATCAATGGCGTCACCGGTTTGAACAAATTTCAACAGTTTTTCCGCCACCGGCACTTGAAGGAACAGATCATCGGTGGAACCGATTTGGCAGATGGAGTCTCCTTGTTGAATCCAGTTCCCTGAGTCCACATATTTTTTCATGATAAGGCCGTCAAACGGAGCTTTGATGACACTCTTGGCAATTTCAAGGTTGATCCGATCAATTTTGATTTGCAAACCTTTTTTCTCTTTTATCAACTCCTGATAAGAGAAGAAAAGGTCTTCATAATCGACTTCACTGGCCGCCTCTTTTTCAAGCAGTTTTTCAAAGCGTTTGAGATTTTTATTTTTCTGTTCAATGCGGATGTCCACCCGTTGAAGATTGATCTTTTCGAGGGCCAGATCCTTTTTCAGAAAATCGGTGTTGAGCCTGACCAGAATGTCGCCTTTCTTGACTTTATTCCCTTCGCGGAAAGCAATGCTTTTCACCAGTCCATTGACCTCTGTTGAAACACCGCTGATCTTGTCAAAATAAAGGACCCCGATTAATTTCGTTTTTTTCTGCATGTCCTGTTCGGTAACATGGGTTATTTTTACCCTGGCCGGTGGTGGTTGTTGGGGGGGTGCCGAGAGCCCCAGGTTCGAAAGGCATAGAATGCAGCAGAAAGCGGTCATGGTGAAACAAAAGACTTTCCACTTATTTTTCCCTGAATTCATTTTGTTGCTCCTGATAGATTATGTGGCTTTATTTAATGTTTCGGATGATTTTTTTAACCAATTCAAGGTATATTTTGCGGTCGGATTCATCAAGGGCGGCAAGAATCCGGCGGCTGAGCTGCAATTTAATATCGTGATGCCGGGTATAATGTTCTTTGCCCTTTTCGGTCATCTCAACGATGACCACCCGGCGGTCCTCTTCTGAACGGCGGCGTTCAGCCAGTTCTTTTTTGACCAGCTTGTCGACGATGACGGTCAGATTGCTTAAACTGGTGAACATGTGCCCTGCGATATCGCTCATTCGGCTGGGGCCGGTTTGTCCCAGATAAACGAGGACCTGAATTTCAGGCAGACTGACATCGCACGGCAGTGCACACAGGCAGGTGTGCTCCATGATCTTCATACGGTACGTCAACTGTTCGATATAATCGGCCAGTTGCGTAATATCTTTGTTTGGAATTTTCATATTTCAATCCTGTAATAGTTAAATTTTTTAATCTTTTTAATATTAAAGGATTGGTGTTCAGTCAAACAAAAAAAGCGCTTTGCAAAAAAACTTTAATTTTGTTTGAATTCAAGGAAGGGAAAAATTGAACTATACCGGAAGAATATACCTCTTACGAATGCATCATTTTTAGCTGTTTTTTTAAATTTGCGGAGGTATTGTAAATTGGAAGTCGTTCGACTGGGCACTGGTACCCTTGAATAGGTAGCCTATGTTATTGAAAATATTTAATAAATCACCTTGACAGAACCAAGATAAGAGTGTAAATAAGGGTCAATTTTCAATTGATACGGTA
>JAFDHS010000182.1 GCA_019308655.1 Deltaproteobacteria bacterium | reverse complement strand
GCACTGTATTCTCAGGTTTTAAATTATGACAAACCCCGTGTCAATCATAGGAATGGGGCTTTCCCCCCGTGATCTTACCGCAAAACATATAGAACTGATTCAATCGGCGGATATTCTGATAGGAGGCGCCCGGCATCTTGCTTATTTCAAGAATTATCCGGCGGCTAAAAAAGAGATAACAAAAGATATTAAAGGGCTGATTGAATACCTCAAGGACCGGATAAAAGATCATCCCAGCCAATCAATTGTGATACTTGCTTCAGGTGATCCGCTTTTTTTCGGTATCGGTTCTGTTTTAACCAATGCATTGGGTCCCGATAATGTAACCGTATATCCGAACATAACTTCTGTTGCAGCGGCGTTTTCCCTTATAAAAGAACCGTGGAGTGATGCACATATTGTAAGTCTGCACGGTAGAGATCGTAAAAAAGAGTTCCTGGAAATGCTTTTAAAGACGGACAAGATCGCCGTTTTTACCGATCCCGGACGGAATCCCGCATGGCTTGCCGATTTTATGCTTAAAAATGGTTTTGCTGATTTTGATATGTGTGTCTTTGAGCAGTTAGGTTCCTCTTCAGAGCATTTTGAATGGTATGAGCTGCCCACGGCTGCTGTTCAAAAAGAGTTTTCAGAACCGAATCTGGTGGTATTAAAGCGTAAAAAATCAGCCCATGAATCCAACGAGGCAAAACAGACAAAAAATGATCAGAGAATGCCGCTCTATCCGGGTGCGCCGGACAGTTGGTTTGATCACCAAAAAGGGCTGATTACCAAAGCGGAGGTCAGGGCAGTTACCCTTTCAAAACTTCGTCTGGCCTCGAACCATATATTGTGGGATTTGGGCGCGGGAAGCGGCTCGGTCTCCATGGAATCTTCATTGTTTGTAAAAACAGGTAAAATATTTGCCGTTGAGAAAGAACTCGACAGAATCAGGCAGATTCAAAATAATAAGGACCGTTTTGGGGTAAAGAACCTTGAAATTATAAATGCCGTGCTTCCCGAAGCTCTTGAAAATCTGCCCCGGCCCGACCGAATATTTATCGGAGGAGGCGGCAGTGATCTTGAAAATATAATAATATCGGCCGCTCAGTATCTGAATGATATGGGAATCATGGTGATCAATACTGTTCTCGTAGCCAATATCGACACAGCCCTCGCTACACTTGAGCGTATCGGTTTTAAAACGGAAATTGTACAGGTCCAGATCAACCGGGGGCGAAACATGCCGTGGGGAAAAAGGCTTGAGGCACAAAATCCGGTTTGGATCATTTCAGGAACCAAAGAGAAAAAGGCTTGTGAATAAAAAAATAAGTAAAGGAGATTTATAAAGAATGAAAACACGATATCCAGTTATATTTGCCGGTGCAGGCCCGGGTGATCCTGAATTGATTACGGTAAAGGGGCAACGGGCCCTTATGGAGGCGGATCTGGTGATTTATGCGGGATCTCTGGTTCCTGAAGCGGTATTAAAGTGGGCAAAGCCTGAAACGAGGACTTTAAACAGCGCTTCCATGCACCTTGAAGAGATAATTGAAAAAATCGAAAAGGGGTATAACCAGGGTAATCGGGTTGTACGTCTGCATACCGGCGATCCCAGTCTTTACGGGGCTATATTTGAGCAAATGGAAGAACTGAATAAAAGGTACATATCTTACACGATAATTCCGGGAGTGACCGCCGCTTTTGCTGCAGCAGCTTCCATGGGCATAGAATATACTCTTCCTGAAGTTTCCCAAACCCTGATCCTGACCCGAATGGCGGGCCGAACCCCTGTTCCTGAAGCGGAAGCATTGGAATCTCTTGCCGCTCATCAAACATCCATGGCCATTTACCTGAGCATAACACTTATCGATAAAGTTGCTGAAATATTAAAAAAGGCATATGGAAAAGATTCAATTTGTGCAGTTGCATTTCGCGTCAGTCAACCCGAAGAAAAGATTCTGTTTACCCGGCTTGATGGACTTAAAGACTTGATAAAAAAAGAGAATATCACTCACCAGGCACTTATCATCGTTGGAAAGGTTCTCGACGTAAGGCAAAACGGCATAAAATACAAGTCAAAACTTTACGACAAAAATTTTGTTCACGGGTTCAGGGAATAAAAAAATAAAAAAAGGATCGTCTAATGAAAGGTATATTACTTGCAGGGGGATCAGGCACAAGGCTCTATCCGATTACAAGGGCGGTGAGCAAGCAGCTTCTTCCCGTATACGACAAACCCATGATCTACTATCCTCTCTCTGTTCTGATTCTGGCGGAGATACGGGAAATCCTGATTATCTCAACTCCCCATGATCTGCCGCTCATCAAACATCTTTTAGGCGACGGCTCCCAATTGGGAATATCATTGGCTTATGCGGAGCAGCCCCGTCCCGAAGGGCTGGCCCAGGCATTTATCATCGGCCGGGATTTTGTGGGAGACGGCAGCGTATGTATGATACTGGGTGACAACATTTTTTACGGGCACGGTATTTCAGATCAGCTGAAAAAAGCAAAGTCAAAAAAAGAGGGGGCAACCGTCTTCGGCTATTGGGTAAAAGATCCGAAACGTTATGGTGTCGTTAGTTTTGACGAATCGAATAAAGCGGTTAACATAGAAGAAAAACCCAAAAACCCGAAATCCAACTATGCGGTAACCGGGCTTTACTTTTACGACAACCAGGTCCTTGATATCGCCAGAGGCCTGAAACCTTCTGCAAGGGGAGAACTTGAAATTACCGATGTAAACAAGGTCTACCTTGAAACAGGGAAACTCCATGTAGAAAAACTCGGCAGGGGCATCGCCTGGCTCGATACCGGAACCCATGAAACCCTTATGCAGGCGTCAAACTTTATCGAAGCCATTGAAAACAGACAGGGCCTCAAGGTGGCATGTATTGAAGAGATTGCCTATAATTCAGGCTTGATAGATAAAACACAGGTGGAAAAACTGGCCCGGCCGCTTTTGAAAAACGCTTATGGGCAGTACCTGATGAATTTAATTAAATAAGAGCCTGTTTAAAAATTGATGAATCGGCTGTAAAAGCGTGACAGCGGTTCAAATCGTCGTAAATTTTCGGCAAATAGGCTTGCTATTTACCTCAAATTTGCAACAATTTGCCCTCGCTTTCACACTTTTTCGCTTCGATCCCCTATTTTTTAAACAGGCTCTAAAAACGGCCATGAGTCAGCCAAAAAGATAACCGACATGAATATCATAGCAACACCATTAAAGGACGTTCTTATCATCGAGCCCGATGTTTTTGAAGATAATCGCGGGTTTTTTATGGAGACTTACAATGAGGACAGATACCGGAAAGCCGGTATCAATACGATTTTTGTTCAGGACAATCTCTCCTTTTCCGTGGAAAAAACGCTGAGGGGGCTG
>JAFDHS010000181.1 GCA_019308655.1 Deltaproteobacteria bacterium | reverse complement strand
CTCAAATGTCCGTCGCGTTATCTCGTTCGGAATAGCGACGTCAAATGGCAATCCCTTGCGCAGCTCTACCTGCCGGTAGAATATGGTGATAGCCTGGGTTGTGGACAATCCAAGCTCGCGAAACACGCGTTCGGCTTCATCCTTGAGGCGCGGTTCAACTCGGGCTCTGACTGTTGCTGTCTTAGTCATGATTCACCTCCATTGGTCCAAGTGTGGCACAAATGGGGTACATGCGCAAATATTAGATTTCTTAAAAATTTATAACCATCCTGGATTATCCGCTTGTCCCTTCCTCTTTAAGCCACTTCCAAGCATTAGCTATTTCTGTTGGCTCAAAGTATTTTTCATCTATTCCGAACATTTTCCCGAACGGCCTATCAAGAGCTACATACCACTTCCAAAAATGACTATCTGCGACAAGAGCAATTTTCTTGATTTTCTTCATGTGCGTCATAATCCATTTTAAATCTTCAATTCCGGCTTTAAGCCCCCAACTCGTATGTTCATCGAGGAAAACCAGGAAATTAACTCTGCCGTATTTTTCGATTACCTTTTCACTCTTGTTTATCCACTCTTTTTCCATTTCTAAAGAGACCTTTCCTGTAATCCTCACCCCTAAAACAGAGCCTTTACTTTCTGGTAGTTTTGTGATCATGCTATTCTCCTGGCGTCGGGTTTAACTGCCCGAATTGATGGATTGTTATATAACTAACGGTCTTTGTTATTTGAAGTATGGCGTTTAATGTTCTTCTTTGTCTTTTTTCTTTCCTATTCTGTAAGCGTCAACAACCCCAAGAATCCAGCAGATAGTTATCAATGCTGTGACGAAATTGAATACGAAGTTGTCTGAGGTAGTTGATGTCTGGTTGCCTGCGTTTGAAATCGTACTTATATCAATTAGCCCATCCTCCAAATCAATCTTTTCGAGGATGATAAAGGCCTGTTGTATTGCTTTCACTACAATTACCAAAAAGCTGACTAAAACCGTAACCATTAATGCAACACCACGTTGATAGTGTTTTAGAATAATTTGCCCCAGACCTGGAAATACCAGACCTGATAAAAGCGCCCCTTTTAATGAGTTGTTCATCATGCACTTCCTTAATACACCCTTTCATTTATTATCTATCGGAAACACAATGACGATGAGGTTAATCCGCGCCGGCTTTTTTGGGGTCAGGGGGACTGCCGCATAAGCTCTAACTTAACCTGCGACTTCAACGCGAAGTTTACAGGCCCGGCTTTTTAGGTCCGGTGAAGTGAAAGGTGTACGCCAGGCATGGGCGTGAACTTATGGGGTGAAAGTCCACTGTATATGACGTTCCATCACTTAAAGAATTGGCCCGGTATTTCGGTATATTCCGGCTCAACGTCCGGTGGAGGTGCTGGTTTGTCTCTTTATCTTGTCTTGAGGTAGGTTTTTAAATCTCGATAGTAGTTTTCATGAGGACCTATCATTATTAATTCAAGATCATCACCAATAAAACGATATGAAAGCAAATATTGAATAGTTTTTATTTTGAATTTATAAATATAGATACCACGCAGGTCGCCCCTTTTTTCTGTACCAACAGAAGGGCTCTCTGCAATTTTTAGAATTTGTTTGTCCAGCAATTTCTTTTCTTGCTTGCTGAACGTTTTTACTTTTTTTTCGAATGAACAGGATTGAAGAATTTTCATCGGCAACTATCCAAATTTGTACTCGGATGACTCACCTTGTTCCAGTTCCGCAAGCCCAATAAGGATATCTTTAATCAGGCTATAGGTTAAATCAGAATTTTCTTCAGCACATTTTCCTATACGTGCCCAATGTTCTATTTGTCCCGTTAACGATCGATTATCAATTTTGCTGAATTTTTTTGCTTCTATTACCAACTCGTCGGTAATTCTTACTGCTGTTGCCATGATTGTTACCTCTTTAAACGGTCATTATCTAAATAATAACACGATGCATTGCATAATGTAACATTTAATTGCTATATGAATCACAGAATTTTTTGAAGGCGAATCGCCGTGAACGTCGCGTTTCAGCCGCGCGTGCTTTTTGCGCCGGCTGCAAACGCATGGTGTACGACCGGCATGGGCGTCCCCCAAATTCCCCCATTCTACGCGATTGAATACTTTTCACCTATGATGAAGACCTGCTTCTTTTCGGTTATGATGGCCATAATTCCTTATTGTTTCCAATTCTGCTATGACGCCCTTATCCGACACGCTTCATTACGCTTCTAATAATCGTCGCTGTAAAAGGGACTGCATGTCACGACGGCCATCCACGATCAGCAGAACATAGACGTTTTTATCCATGATTCGGTAAATGATACGGTAAGGTTTGAGATAAATCTCGCGGTATTCTCGAATCCCTAACTTCAGCAGTTCCTTTGGATAGACACCCCGCTCGGGGAATTCGGATAGCGTAGAGAAGGTTTTCTCAATCTGTTTTAAAACATAGTCCGCTTTCCGAGGTGAATCATTTACAGCGATATAATCATAAAGCTCGGTGAGATCACTTGCTGCGTCGTTGGTCAGTAAAACCGCGAATGGCATCACCGATTCTTCCGCCGTTCGCGAAAACGCTTTATCACATCCTCAGCAGGTAAAACCTTGCCTTCCTCAATCTGACGCATTCCGAGTGACAGAATTTTCAGGAGAGCAATGGTTTGCTGGGTTTGTTCGTAGCTTTCGATGCCTTGTATGACCACTTTGGCTTCACCATTCTGGGTAATGACCAGTGGCTCCTGCTGTTTGGAAAGGTTTCTAACGATTTCAGCGGTATGGGCCTTCAGGTAGCTGATGGGCCTAATCTGATTTGACAGTTTCATGAGGATACCCCTTTTTCGATATGACTTAATATAGTCCATAAACAGGTCAACAGTCAATCTTGAAAGTGTTGTTGTCTGTTCATGCCGGACGAGTCTGTAGAAAAAGCCCAAAAACGCTAGTAAAACCCAATTTCTAGTCCACTTAACTGACTGATATCATTGACTCAGAATTTTATAAAAATACCATGAAATGACTTATTCTACAGATTCAACGTTAAGGGTGAGTCGCCGGCCCCAGACCGGCATGACTAATAAGTGGCTGTATGGGCAGGGGTTAATATCTGTCAAAGAATAGTGGTTGAAGATTCACTACCCGGCTACGGCCCGGCAACTTTGACGAACCGCCCTATGCGGACCTGCTTGTGGGGTGGTGTGGGGGCTGGGGGGAGAAAAATCCTATGCTACCTGATTGAATTTTAAGGTTGTCGAATATTACCAAAATGCTAGTATTACAGTATTACATATCCTAAAAAGGAGCAAGCCATGCAAACAGCCATAAGCAAACTTACAAAAAAATATCAGGCTACTGTACCTAAGCCTGTAAGAAAAAAACTCAATCTTAATGCTGGTGATGTCATCGTT
>JAFDHS010000180.1 GCA_019308655.1 Deltaproteobacteria bacterium | reverse complement strand
GAAGAAAAAGCAAGGTTATCAGTGAAAAATCAGGGCCTTTGACAACAGCAAGGACATCCCTGTCCACCAGATCCGTTGTAACGGCGACCTGTTTTTCAAGGGTCTTTTCAAGGGAAAAAAACTTGTCCCTGAGCAGGGCCGCTTTTTCATAATCCTGCACCCTGGCCGCTGTGTTCATCTCCTTTTTTATTTTCCGGATAAGGTCAGGGGTTCTGCCTTTCAAAAAAAGAACCACTTCTTTGACATTCTCTGTGTAAAGATTTTCATCAACCCTTTCAAAAAAAGAACCACTTCTTTGACATTCTCTGTGTAAAGATTTTCATCAACCTCAAGACAGCAAGGAGCAAGACAGGTTCCCATCTGGTAGTTCAGACAGGGACGCAATCTGTTTTTTAAATCCCGTGTCTTGCATTTTCGAAGCTTGAACGTTTTGTTGATAAATTTCAGGGTCCGGCGAACCGCCTGGGATGAGGCAAAAGGACCGAAATAGAGGGCGCCGTCGTTGGCTATTTTTCGAACCAGGGTAAGGCATGGATACGGATTTTTTACATCCAGGCGCAGTGAGGGATACCGTTTGTCATCTTTCAGGATAACATTATATCGGGGCAGGTATCGCTTGATCAGGTTGGATTCAAGGATCAGGGCCTCTTGTTCGGATGCGGTGATCAGGATATCAAATGTTGAAATTTTTGTAATCAGCACCTGGGTTTTCAGATCCGGTTTCCTGGAATCGGGGGCTTTGAAATAGGAAGTTAGACGTTTTTTGAGATTTGAAGCCTTGCCCACATAAATAACCTTGCCGGCCTTGTCCTTCATCAGATAGACACCCGGATCGGATGAAACCCCGGACAATTTTTCATGCAGATGGTTTAACATCAAAAATCAAGAACCATTGTTTCTTTGAGTTTTTTGATCCGGTCCCTGAGCTTTGCGGCTTTCTCAAAATCCAGCTCATCTGCCGTCTTTTTCATTTCAGCTTCCATCAAACGGATCATATCGTCCAGATTGTCCGATGATTTATATTCGGCAATGGTTTCCGCCACCATATCCACCGGTTTGTTGTCCGCTTCATACCAGGACCCGAAAACAGACGGAATCTCTTTTTTAATGGTGACCGGCGTAATATGGTTTTTCTTGTTGTAACTTTTTTGTATTTTCCTGCGCCGGTTTGTTTCATCAATGGCAAATTTCATGGATTTTGTCATACGATCCGCGTACATGATCACTTTTCCCCTGACATTTCGGGACGCACGGCCGCAGGTCTGTATCAGGGACCTTGCGGAACGCAGAAAGCCTTCCTTGTCGGCATCGAGTATGGCCACCAGTGACACCTCGGGTATGTCAAGGCCTTCACGAAGGAGATTGATGCCGATAATGATATCAAACTTGCCCATTCGAAGATCATGGATAATTTCAACACGTTCAAGGGTGGTGATATCCGAATGGAGATAACGTACCTTTACCCCCAAATCAGAATAGTAGTCGGTAAGGTCCTCTGCCATCCGCTTGGTCAGCGTGGTGATCAGCACCCTTTCATTTTGTTTTACGCGGGCCTGGATTTCTTCAAAGAGATCGTCCACCTGGTTTTCAGCTTTTCGAACTTCGATTTGAGGATCGATCAGTCCGGTCGGTCTTACGATCTGCTCAACAACGTCATCCCCGGCCTTTTCAAGTTCATAGTCAGCAGGTGTCGCCGATATATAAACCATCTGCTTCACCTTTGAATTAAATTCATCGAATTTCAAAGGTCGGTTGTCCAGAGCGGAGGGGAGTCTGAATCCATGTTGAACCAGCGTCTCTTTCCGGGATCTGTCTCCTTTGTACATGGCACGAATCTGGGGCACCGAGATATGGCTTTCGTCAATAAACAAAAGAAAATCGTCAGGAAAATAATCCAGAAGGGTCGGCGGCGGTTCACCGGCAGCCCTGCCTGTCAGATGGCGCGAATAATTTTCGATGCCGTTGCAGTATCCGATTTCCAGCATCATCTCCAGATCAAAATTTGTTCTTTCTTCTATCCTCTGGGTTTCAATCAGTTGATTTTCTTTTCTGAAATAATCGATCCGTTCCTGCAGCTCCTGTTTTATTGTTTCAATAGCCTTTTGCCGTGTGCGTTTTTGGGTCACATAATGACTTGCGGGATAGATGCTAATCTGTTTCAAACGTTTGATCGTTTCTCCTTTAAGGGGATCAATTAAGGATATCCCGTCAATCACGTCGCCAAAAAATTCTATACGGAGCGCCCTCTCCTCTTCATAAGCCGGAAAGATTTCAACCCGGTCTCCTCTGACCCTGAATACCCCCCGGTGAAAATCCATATCATTACGCTCATAATGAATAGAGACAAACTGCTTAAGCAAGCTTTCCCGCGTGATTTCCATATCATTTTCAAGAGTGACGCGCATGGCCAGATAATCTTCAGGAGCACCGAGCCCGAAGATGCAGGATACGCTTGCCACCACAATAACATCCCCACGGGAAAGGACCGAACTGGTAGCGCCATGGCGCATCTTATCAATCATTTCATTAATGGATGAATCTTTCTGTATGTAGGTATCACTGGAAGGAACATAGGCTTCCGGCTGATAGTAGTCGTAGTAGCTGACAAAAAACTCAACGGAATTTTCAGGAAAAAATGCTTTTAACTCACTGTGAAGCTGGGCGGCCAGGGTTTTGTTGGGCGCTATCACCAGGGTCGGTTTTCCGACCTTGGCAATGACATTTGCCATGGTAAAGGTTTTGCCGGACCCCGTGACCCCCAAAAGAACCTGGTGTTCTTTTCCGGATAAGATATTTTTACTTAAGGCCTTTATCGCACCCGGCTGGTCCCCTTTGGGGGTAAAATTTGAAACAAGCTTAAATTGGGACATAAGACTTCTTCTATAATCACTCCGTATTCTTTTATTTGGTTTTAGAAAACCACGTCTTCCGAACTTGGTCAGACAAAAGAGTTTGAAGTGAGCTAAAGTGACTAAAGTGAGCTAAAGTTGAGGAATTCTATCAATTTTATATATAAAAAAGACGGAGCAAAGCGACTCCTTAACTTTAGATCACTTCAAACTTTAGATCACTTTAGGTCACTTTTAAGCTTAATCCTTGATTTTCCACACCGTACCATCGGGCCGGTCTTCAAGAAGAACATTCATATTTTCAAGCTCTTTTCTGATCTCATCAGCCTTTGAAAAGTCCTTTGTTTTTCTTGCCTGTTCCCTTTCCTTAATCATCTGATCAATCATGGCCGTATCAATGGATTTTTTATCAACAGCAGCCGATTTTTTCTTGTCAAAATAGGCTTTGGGAGATTCCGTAAATATCCCGAGAATACTCCCTATCTTAAGTAAATCGGCCCGGTATGATCCTATGGTTGCTTTTATGTCGGGCAAAGTGCTCTCTTTGTTTTGATCCAGCAAACGATTGATGGTGCGAACAGCGTCAAAAACCACACCGATTCCACGAGCGGTATTAAAATCATCATCCATGGCTTCACAAAAAAGGCCCCAGTATTTTTGGGGCGCATCATCTTTTGCAAGGGATCCGAAAACGCCTCATCCATTGATTTATCCGTAAAATCAACCGGGCTTCGGTAATGATTGGAAAGAAGAAACAAACGTATGGTTTCAGGATGATAAACCTTTATGACCTCCTTTATCATCTTGAAGTTTCCCAGCGATTTGGACATTTTTTCCTGGTCGATATTTACAAATCCGTTGTGGATCCAATATTTTGCAAATTGTTTCCCAAATGCCCCTTCCGACTGTGCAATCTCGTTTTCGTGGTGGGGGAATATCAGGTCCTTTCCACCGCCGTGGATATCAAAGGCTTCTCCCAGATAATGGGCGCTCATGGCCGAACATTCAATGTGCCAGCCCGGCCTCCCTTTACCCCAGGGGCTTTCCCACGCAGGTTCTCCGGGTTTTGCCGACTTCCATAAGGCAAAATCAAACGGATTGCGTTTTCTTTTGTCCACGTCCACCCTGGCCCCTGCCTCCATATCTTCCAGTCTGCGTCCTGAGAGCTTCCCGTATCCCTTAAATGAATCAACAGCATAATAAACATCACCGTCGATTATGTAGGCAAGATCCTTTTCCATCAATCGTTCAATTAATTTAATAATCCG
>JAFDHS010000179.1 GCA_019308655.1 Deltaproteobacteria bacterium | reverse complement strand
GTTTCCGACCTCTAATATTTGAATTGTAGAATTGTAGTAGAATTGTAGGATGGGCAAAGCGGAGCGTGCCCATCAAATGGGATTATTAAGTTACCAGCGTCCCCTCAATCCAGGGAACTGGAAACGGAAAAATAATTAAGTAAGGTGTCCCCGGAATTGTTCGTGAAATATGAATAAAGCAACAAAAGCACCAGCGTCCCCCTCTGCATTCATAGGATAACGGAATTCCCGGAATTCTCACACAATAGGAGATGAAAATGCAATTACATGAAGAAAAAATAATTCAGGATAATAAAATCGATCTGAAATATTTACCGAGTCATGTGAGGCGTGAATTGATAGATTATTATTCATTTCTTGTTAAACGATATGGTATAAAACGAGAATATATTAAAAATGCAAAGGTAAAGAGATCGCAAGCATATATAAGAGCAAGGAAAATTTTAAAAAAATGTAAAGGAAGTCTCAGCAAGGATATTATAGATAGCCGTGAGGACAGGATATGATCTTTTTTTTCGACACATCCGCTTTCGTAAAATTATTTTATGAAGAATCAGGTTCGGCTGTAGTTGAGAAAATTTTTAATGATGAAAATAATGTCGTTTATGTTTCAGAACTATAGTCGATTTCATTTGACTTCGTACTAAAATTTGGCATGTTTCATATTCTGATGGTATTATAAAATCAGTTAAAATTTTATTAAAATACCATAAAATTACAGAGGACGAGCATGTCTTTTCAGGGCGTTGAGTTTACCCCAGAAATGAGGAAAATGGTTGTCAATGTAAAGCATTTTTTTGACACCAACAAAAAAACTGCTGGCAAATTAGCCGTAATACCCGCAAGCAAGCTAACAGCTTCTGCTCTTGATATAAGCGAATCTACCGTGAAGATTATCATGGCTGCATTCAATAAAAAGGGTGACGATGGGCTTAATTTTAGTAATTTCCCACAACGAGGGCGACCATCGTATAGCTTAGAGTCAGGCGTGGAGCCACTTGTGCGCCAATTCGTCCGTAGAGCCAACAGGAGCGGTGATCAAGTTAATGTCGAAATTATCCGTAACTTTATGCAGGATGAGCTTTATTGTAAAAATATTGCCCATACGACCTTATGGAGAGCTTTGCAGAGATGGGGTTTTGAATTTGGTAAAGGTACTCGTTCAGCACAGTTGAAAGAGAGCGAGCGAATTGTAATGATGAGAAGGCAATACTTGCGATTAAAGCGCTCAAACCGTGATGCTGTAAGGGGAATTGATCGACCTGAAGTTTATTTAGATGAATCATATATCAACAAAAATCACTCAAATGACAACACGTGGCACCTCGAAAAAGATGCTGTTATTTTAGGGAAACCAACCGGCAAAGGTGAACGCCTGGTAATTATAAATGCAATAACAAGGGACGGCTGGGTTCCATGCTCAAAGCTTGTCTTTAAGGCCTCAAAAAAAACGGGCGATTATCATGCGAATATGAACTGGGGCAATTTTTCCAAGTGGTTCCAAGAACAACTACTCAAAAACATTCCAGAAAATTCATTAATTATTATGGATAACGCTGCCTATCATAATGTGCTTGCAGAAGAAGCATTTCCCAAAAGAGGGCATTCCGTCAAAAGGTTACGCGAGTGGCTATCAGATAATAACTATCCCTGGACTAAGGATATGCTGAAATCGGAACTTTTTGAGTTGTGTTCGCGGCTTGCCCCAAAGCCGGAATTTCTAATCGATAACATTGCCCGTAAGCATGGACATACTGTTTTGCGAACTCCGCCGTATCATCCAGAGCTCCAACCCATAGAAACATGCTGGGCAATTGTTAAAAATCATGTTGCTCAACACAATGACTGCACGATGGAAAAAGTTAAGATTTTATTAGAGGAAGGATTTGCAAAAGTAACTGCAAAAACATGCCAAAAATTGATTGAAAAAATCAATCGTCAAGAAGACGCTTTTTGGGAAGAAGATGCGGAAAAAACATTTTAAAATAGTACGAAGTCAAATGAAATCAACTATAGTTCGTCTTGAGTTTTTGAGTTCTATTTATAGAAGATACAGGGAAGGTGAGCTTACAGAAAATGAAATAGATCTGGTTGTTGATGCTTTTGATGAACAGCTTTTGTCAGTTTATGTAGAACCGATTGAACCGCCGATTATCCAGCAATCAGAATTGCTTATGAGGAATTATGGCAAGAATAAAGGATTAAGATCTCTTGATGCGATTCATTTGGCGACCTGTAGATTAATTGCAAGGCATGACTGGGTGTTTGTTTGTGCGGATTCAAAACTATGTGATGTAGCATGTGAATGTGGACTTTCGGTGAATAATCCGAACAGGAAAAGTAAAGATCCTGTGTAAATCAGTAACGGTTAATTTTTACCAGAGTCAGGCCCAAAAAAATCTATTCTGAAAAAAAGTGGAATTGTGGCAACGTCCCCTGTCCCACCTCCAGAATCCGAGACAAAGATATTCCTTGATCAATAACAGCCGGTTAATGGAATTATTGAATGTCGGCTCGATTGATGAGCTAAAAAATACGCATAAGTGTTGGGTTGAAGAAACTCTCAGAATTGACAGACATTTACGAGAGAGCAAATGGACTCAAAGTGTTGCTGCCTGCCCCATGGAATGATCTTGTATTTTTTATTCCATTGGGGTTGGAAGCAAAGAATTTGTTGAGATGACAAAAAATAAACTCGCTTCTCGTGTGAAAGGTCGAAGCATAATCAGATCAGATGAAGACTACCACCTCCGTGAACAACAGGCATCTTATCTTGCCGATTTTGCCCATGAAAATGCGGTTCTAAGGGACGATAACACATATTTATGGAACGTTTTTGATGTAAATTAAACTACATAGCGTGGTCAGACCCCCAAATTGATAAGAGATTACTCACCGCCGAAGAACGCCTGTGCCGCTACCCTTGCTTGTCATGGAAATTAACCAGGTAAGGCGTGGTTGGTCTGGGTATTTTCATTACGGCCATAGTACGAGAGTCATGAACCGGGTAAAATGGTTCACCGAAGAGCGAGTGCGTAAGCATTTACGCGAACGCTATAAGGTTCGAACCCGTACCAGAGGGTATAACCGTTTTACAACGGATTTCCTTTATCGCAAGCTCGGTCTTTACAAAATTCCAACGAATGCGAAATGGTATCAAGCGAAAGCCTGACAATGAAGAACATCGGAAAGCCGTGTACGGGAGAACCGTATGCACGGTTTGATGAGGGAGGGTAGGCCCAGCCTGCCCTCTACTCTACCCGGAATTCGTCTGACCAAGATAACTCATTTGATGCCATCCGTCATGAATCAGCGTTCATCAGTCCAAATCAGCGTCCCCTTGGTTTGGTTCTGTTTGCATTTCCAGGCGGGAGGTGAAAAGGGGAAAATAATTAAGCAAATCAGCGTCCCCTTGGTTTGGTTCTGTTTGCATTTCCAGGCGGGAGGTGAAAAGGGGAAAATAATTAAGTAAGGTGTCCCCGGAATTCCGGGGGGGATACGAACTTAGAGAACGAGTAATTTCCTATATGACCGATTTTGACTCAAAAAAGGGGAACATAGGCCTCGAAAACACCTATAAATGGAACTTATTTTAATAAATATCAATTAGTTATCGTGGCCCGACCCCAGTGAGAACTAAACTCGCAACATAATGACCCCATTCCCTTTGGATAACGTGAGGTAATTTTTATGAAAGAGCATATTTTCGAACCTAATCAAGTGATTAACTATTGGATGGTCGAAGCGGATGAGTCTCTTACTGTAGCGACCCACTTGTTTGAAAAGAAAGATTATTCTTATGCTCTTTTCTTTGGTCACCTTGCTATTGAAAAAATGCTGAAAGCTGTATATGTGGCCAGAAAAAAAGAACATGCGCCTCCTATTCACAATTTGAAGAGGCTGGGCCGGTTGGCAGGGATAACGTTGGATAACGATAAATCCGAACTTCTTATTCTGATTTCTTCTTTTAACATTGAAGCGCGCTACCCGGATCTCAAGCGTTCTTTCAGAAAAAAATGTACGGAAGCCTTTACATTAACCCAGATGAATAATATCAAGGAAATATATAAATGGCTGAAAGAAATGATCAAATAAATAAAAAGATCAAAATGTTTCTTAGTAGGGTTGAAAAAAAATATCATATTTCAGATGCATATATTTTTGGTTCCTATGCGAAAGGAACTTTTGGTAAATGGAGTGATATTGATCTGGCACTTATTTCCCCTGACTTTTCAGATGAGTCGTTTGATGTAAGGCTGGAATTAATGAAAATTGCTTCAACCATAGATGATCGTATTGAACCATGTCCCTATAAAACCGACACTTTCAACATCGATGATCCACTGGTGGCGGAAATTAAAAAGTATGGTATCCGGATAATGTAGCAGTACTATGCTGTCTAAATCATCCCATTTGACTTGATTTTATTTTGAGCTGAATCTATCTCGCACAGAGGCACAGAAGTTTGATAGGGTCGGGCCACGGTAACAACTTAATATTACAGATCAATAAACTGCAAATTATTGCTGATTGGGAGCAATAATAATGTTTTAAGGGGCAAAAAGAGCAATATAGATCAAGATGGCCAGAGCGAAAAGACACTACATTCCCGGTCAGGTCTGGCATTTAACGCATAGATGCCATAAAAGAGAGTTCCTTCTTAAATTCGTTAAAGACAGGCGGCGATGGATACAGTGGCTCTTTGAAGCAAAAAAACGATACGGATTGGCGATCCTTGATTATACGGTGACTTCAAACCATATCCACTTGCTGGTTGTGGATGATGGTGACAAGGATACCATTCCGCGGTCAATACAACTGGTTGCCGGCCGTTCGGCGCAGGAATACAATCAAAGAAAAAAACGAAAAGGCGCCTACTGGGAAGACCGCTATCATGCTACCGCGGTGGAAACCGGGGAACACCTCCTGCGCTGCCTTGTCTATATTGACCTGAATATGGTTCGTGCCGGTGTCGTGAGCCATCCTTCGGAATGGGTGTTTGGTGGATACAATGAGATTCAGTCTCCTCGTCGAAAATGCGTGCTCATTAATCATGAAAAATTGGCAA
>JAFDHS010000002.1 GCA_019308655.1 Deltaproteobacteria bacterium | reverse complement strand
CCATCTTCCTGCTCAATAAATCCAAAACCTTTGCTGTCATTAAACCATTTTACAATTCCATTCGCCATCGTGACATACTCCTTTTAAAAAATACTTTTTTTCATACGTTCCCAACATCAGGTGTGCCACTTTAACAATTAACAAATGGAACTTTCCTTCAGTAACGAAACTGACCCGCCCACCGTGGGAAGGCCTTAATTTTATATTTTAAAAATAGTTACTTTATTCAACATGTCAAGCCGACTATACAAATATTTTTAACTGTGGATCATTTTTTTGAATAAAAAATGATGTGAACTTCGTGGATCTGGGGTTTTCGCCGGATCAAAACGGCCGATTCCCCATGTGGAACAAGGAAAGAAATCCAAAAGACCGGAGCGGGACCGGAAACAAAAAAAGGGCTCAGCAGAAATCCGCTGAAACCCTAAGAATGTCGTGGCACGCCCGGAGGGATTCGAACCCCCGGCCTACGGATTCGAAGTCCGGCGCTCTATCCAGCTGAGCTACGGGCGCCTGTTTGGGAAAAAATGGGGTGAGTGAAGGGACTTGAACCCTCGACTCCCAGGACCACAACCTAGTGCTCTACCGACTGAGCTACACTCACCATATGTTAAAAACTGCTTTTATCAGATTGTTTCATTGATTTCAAGCAATTTTATTCAGATCATGTTAAAAATTTTTTTGCCTGTTTTGACCCGCTTAAAACTTGCTATTGACCGGTCTTTCTTCTATATTAAAGACTACATTTCATTTATAGAAAGAGGAGCTTTTTTTGTGAACAAATTGAATATCTTTGTAATCAGAGCTGTTCTTGGAGCGGTTTTTGCAGTAATTCTCACCCGTTTTTTCTATCCCAATGCGCATATCGTTTATGTTATGGGACTCGTTTTTGCACTGGTCGGAATGGCCTATCTTTTAGAGTACCTGCGCCGCAGAAAATCAAAATAGGAGCACATTGCATTTGAAACAGATAATCCTGGGTACTGCCGGACACATTGATCATGGAAAGACAAGTCTTATCAAGGCGGTTACCGGCGTTGATACCGACCGGTTAAAGGAAGAAAAACTCCGCGGCATTACCATTGAACTTGGATTTGCATCAATAGACCTCCCGAGCGGACAGCGGGTTGGAATCGTCGATGTCCCGGGCCATGAAAAATTTGTAAAAAATATGGTTGCCGGAGCTACCGGAATAGATATTGTGGCCATGATTATTGCCGCTGATGAAGGGATAATGCCCCAAACCAGAGAGCATATGGAGATATGTTCCCTGCTGGATATAAAGCATGGCTTTGTCGTACTGACCAAAATCGATATGGTAGACGAAGAGTGGCTGGAGCTTGTTTTGGACGATGTCGGCGAATTTACCAGGGGCACCTTTCTGGAAGATGCACCGGTGCTGCCCGTATCCTCTGCAACCGGCAAAGGCATTCCCGAATTTATTGAGGCCCTTGACAAATTGTGCGCCGATATACCCGACCGGCTTTTTAAGGGTATTTTCCGCCTTCCGGTGGACCGGGTTTTCAGTATGAAGGGATTTGGTACGGTTATTACAGGTACCCTGATTTCCGGGCATGTTCGGGTTGGAGATACCATTATGGTCTATCCTTCCCTGGTTACCTCAAAAGTTCGCGGCATACAGGTCCATAACCAGAGCGTCGATGAAGCAATTGCCGGCATGCGTACCGCCATAAATTTTCAGGGCCTTGAAAAAACATCCGTTCATCGGGGTGATGTTCTGGCAATGCCCGATACCTTGAAATTGTCTTACATGGTCGACGTTAACATAAGCTACCTGAACAGCAATGAAAAACCCATAAAGAACCGTACGAGACTCCGCTTCCATACCGGAACCAGTGAAGTACAGGGAATCCTTTTATTGGTCGACAGAGACGAACTTTTACCGGGAGAAACAACCGTGGCCCAGCTCCGCCTGGATTCCCCGGTAACGACGGTAAAGGACGACCGATTTGTGGTACGGAGTTATTCCCCTGTACGCACCATTGCCGGCGGCCGGATATTAAACCCGATTCCCCCCAAACACAAACGGTTTAAACCTGATATTATTCAAGGGTTACAAAATCTTACCACAAACCAACCGGATACGATCATCTCCTTTTTTGTTGATGAAGCCGGTTATAAGGGCGTTTCTTTTTCAGATCTTAAAATAATGACCAACCTCCCTGAAAAAAAGCTTGATAATGCCCTTCAGGCCCTTTTGTCCCAAAAAACCATCATTCAAACGGACAAGGAAAACCGGCTTTACATTCACGGTCATACCTTTGAAAAACTCAAAAAAGAGGCAATCAATCATCTTGAAAATTACCACCGGATCAACCCCCTGAAAAGCGGTATGCCCAAAGAAGAACTCAAGTCAAAGTTTCCGTCCGTCGTGGGTTCAAAACTCTTCAACCAGATGGTCACTCAGATGATCAAAAGCAAACAGATTGTCCAGGAAGAAGATACGGTCCGTCTTGCCGGTCACAAGGTTTCCCTTGGCGTGGACCAGACGGATGTAAGGGAAAAAATTCTTGGCCTTTATCATAAAAAAAGACTGATGCCGCCCTATTTCAAAGACCTGGAGGCAAGCATCGGTATCAAACCGGCACCGGCCAAAGATGTTCTCATGCTTCTTGTTGATGAAGAACTGATCGTCAAAGTCAAAGAGGATCTCTATTTTGACGCCGAAGCCATAAAGGAGTTGAAAAGTAATCTGGTTAACTTCATAATATCCCATGGAGAGATTACCACTCCCCAATTCAAGGAGATGACCGGAGCATCCCGAAAATATGTAATTCCTTTAATCGAATATTTTGATTCCAAAAATGTGACGATCCGTGTGGGGGATATCAGGAAGCTCAGAAAAGGAGCGTAAGAAACAAATGCGTGTCCGGATCAAAACCGTTTGATACATTTAAGGTAGCATTTGGAGGAGATATCATGATTTTTTTTAAAAAAAACGGCAATGAGAATACAAAAAATAAAGCGTTCATGAAATTCGCTGCCGGAAACATCGCGTTGGCAATAGCAGGAACGATTGCGCTTCTTTGGCTGTTTGTCACGATATTTGGATTGTTCGAGGATTCTCCGACGCCCAAGTCTCCCCCAGCCCAGGTTGAACAAAAACAGCACATCAGTGAAAACCATCCCCCCCTTCAAGAAAGGGTTAAAAAAGAAGACGTTTACAAGCAAGCAGCTGTAACCGTACATGACAACAAGGATCACAACCCGGTTGAATCCGAACCTGATCACCTGGTAATCCGCAAGCCGGCTGCTGAAAAATCGGCGGAACCGCTGGTGCCTGTAGTAAGAAAACCCCGTCGAAAAGCCATTGGTTCGGCATTTGTAGAGGCGACAGTTGAACCCCTTTACTATGAACTGAACAAAAGATTCTGGGGATGGCGGCCCAATAATCTTTTGAAGATTACGGACAATGTCAATAATTTCCAGTTGGGTGTTCTTGAGGTAACCCGGCGGACAGCGGTGATCCTGACAGAGAATATTTCACGTACCGGTACCACGGCATCCTTTGATCCGAATCTTGAACAAGCCATGAACTGGTTCATGATAAAGGCGGACAGGTACTGGTTCCCGTCTGCGGAGTCCAAATACAACGCAGGGCTCGAGGAGATGAGTACCTATCAAAAAAAGCTGGAACAAGGCCAGGCAAACTTTTATACCCGGCCTGATAATTTAATTCCTTTATTGAAGTCATATGAAAACTTGCTGGGAAGCTGCGATGAGAACCTGGTGAAGCAAAAAGAAGAGGACGGCTCCAAGGTAAGTTCCTTTAAAGCGGACGACTATCTTTATTATGCAAAAGGCGTGGCAAGTACCATGGGAACAATCCTTTCCGCAATCATGGAAGACTTCTATATTACCATAGAATCCCGGCACGGCATTGAAATTCTTCACCATGCAATAGAGTCGTGTCATCATGCCGCAGAGATAAATCCCTGGGTCGTACTTGAAAGCAACTTAAACAGCATATTTGCCAATCATCGTGCCAACATGGCAACGTCCATGAGTCACGCCCGCTTTTATGTCGGGGTTCTCATCGTGATACTATCGACATAGTCTCTTAAAGTGTGAAGTGACTAAAGTGATTTAAAGTGCCTAAAGTTGAGGAATTTTATCAATTTTATATATAAAAAGACGGAGCGAAGCGACTCCTTAACTTTAGCTCACTTCACACTTTAGCTCACTTTAGGCACTTTTTTTTGCACACACCCCGCATGCATCACATGAATCCATGGGACAGGGGGGAGAGGTTCTGCCGGCTTTGGCCCTTTTGTACTCTCTGATCAAAAACGATTTTTTGATGCCGTGATCGATAAAATCCCATGGAAGCAATTCATTCACGGACATATCCCTGTGAACGTAGAAACCGGGATCTACCGGTGAAGCCTTAAGGGTCTTCGCCCAGTTTCCCCGGTTGGAATGGGCCAGAGATAAAATTTCCGCCACCTTGCGGTCTCCGCGGGAAAGAAGGGCATTAATATAGGCCCAACGAGGATTATCCGCATGAACACGGATATTGGCCACCCCTTTGAGTCCATTTTTTATCTTTTTTATCTTATTTTTCAGCACCCGGACATCATCCATGGGAACCCATTGAAAGGGAGTGACCGGTTTTGGAACAAAGGAATTGATACTCACCGTTATTTGTCCGATATGTCTTTTGGGTCGGCTTGATTCTAAAAATTTTTCCTTTACCTGCAAGCAGATTTTAACGATGGCTTCGATGTCATCCATGGTTTCCGTGGGAAGCCCTATCATAAAATAGAGTTTTAAATTTGGAATACCGCTTGAAACAAGGGTTTCAGCGGCACTGAATATATCTTCTTCAGTGATTCCCTTATTGATGACCTTGCGCATACGTTCGGAACCCGCCTCCGGTGCAATGGTTGCCGTCTTGACCCTGCCTTGCCTGAGCGCAGATATAAGTTCGGGAGAAAGGGCGTCCGCCCTGAGGGAACTGAAAGATACCCTGATATCCTTTTGTCCGACCCGGTCGCATATTTTTTTGATTTCCGGAAGATCCGAAACCGCAGCACCGACAAGCCCGATTCTGTTCGTAAGCAATGCCCCATCTTCCATATTTTTTTCAAGAAGCGTAAAGGGCCTGAATCTCGGCGGCCTGTAAATATATCCTGCACTGCAAAAACGGCACCCATGAGGACATCCCCTGCTCACCTCAATTAAAAATGTGGCTGGAAATGTCGTATCAGGGGTTAATATGGCACTGCAAGTGGGGATAATGGAAAGGTCTTCTAAAATGACACGCTTGATTTTAGCCGGTACGTCACAAACAGGATCAAAGGAACTCAGGGTCCCGTCTTCATTGTAATCCACCTTGTAAAACGCCGGGACATAAATACCGGTCATGTTTTTTGCCAGATTCTTTAAACACGACTTTTTGTCCGCGCCGGGATCAAAAATTTCAAAAAACCGGGGAAGCAGAGGTTCGGCTTCTCCTATCAGAAAACAATCGATAAAAGGTGCTATGGGTTCGGGATTGATAAAACAGGCGACACCCCCTGCGATAATAAGAGGATGGGGATCGCCTCTGGCTGAAGATTGTAAGGGGAGGCCTGCGCTTTCGATAATTGAAAGGAGATTAAAATAGTCATTTTCAAAGGAGATTGAAAAAGCGATGATATCAAAATCGGATATGAGCCTTCGTGACTCTATTGTCCTTATACGACCGGACCGGCGTTCATTATCTTCCGGCAGAAATGCCCTTTCGCACACCACATGCTCCATTTCATTGAGCAGGCGGTATACCGTCTGGAAACCGAGGTTGGACATTCCAACATGATAGGTGTTGGGATAGACAAGGGCTACCCTGATCCGTCCTCTCCAGTCTTTTCGTATGGTTCCGATTTCCGATTCAATATACTTTTTATATAACTTATCTGTTTTAGAAGCCATCTGAGGTAGGGTGCTATTCAGCCTCCCCCTGCTTAAATATATCCGGAATCAAATATCAGTCCGCCTTTTTTCTTAAAAATGTAGGAATATCAAGGTCGTCATTGTCAACAACAAGGCCTTTATAGCCCCGGTAAGTACTGCCTGTAGATTCTCCTGCCGCTTTTTTATGACGAATAAATGTCGGTTCTTCAAAATTATCGGCGTATTTTAAATCAGTAGGCGTAATATCTCTTATCTTGCCCCTGAGGCCACCGGCTGAAGATGATATTCCGGCATCGGGTGTTCCTCCGATTCCGGTCGCAATTACGGTTACCCGCATTTCATCACCGAGGCTTTCATCAAACACGGTTCCCCAGAAAATCTCCGCATCCTCACCAACCTCATCATGGATAAGGTCGGACGCTTCCGTTATCTCTTCAATTGTCACATCGCTGGAACTGGATATATTCAATAAAACAGCCCTTGCACCTGAGATGGATATATCTTCCAGAAGCGGATGAGATATCGCCCTTTCGGCAGCCTCCTTCGCCCGGTTTTCTCCACTTGCGATACCAATCCCCATAAGGGCCATACCCGCCTTTGCCATGGTTGTTTTTACATCGGCAAAATCGAGATTGATATAACCCGGAACCAGAATAAGATCGGTAATACCCTTGACCGAATGGCGCAGGATTTCATCGGCTTTTAAAAACATATCTATCATTTTGGCACCCTTGGGTGCAACCCCCCTGAGCCTGTCGTTGGGAATGGTAATTACGGTATCTGCAACATCCCTTAACTCATTCATTCCCTCTTCCGCCAGCTGGCTCCGTTTTTTACCTTCAAATGAAAAAGGTTTTGATACAACGGCAACTGTCAGGGCTCCGAGTTCCTTGCAAATTTCAGCAACTACCGGTGCGGCGCCGGTACCGGTCCCTCCACCTAATCCAGCGGTAATAAACACCATATGGCTGTCTGCAAGGGCTTCACGGATTGCTTCCGCATTTTCAAGAGCCGCATCCCGTCCAATCCGGGGATCGGCGCCTGCACCGAGTCCTTCGGTAAGTATTTCACCGATTTGTATCTTTTCAGGAGCTTTGGAGGTTTCAAGGGCCTGTAAATCCGTATTGGCCACAATGAACTTGACTCCCTGAAGATTGGAATCTATCATGTTGTTGACAGCGTTTCCCCCAGCTCCTCCAATACCAATGACTTTAATCTTAGCCGACTTTTCATCTTCCTGATTCCTTTTAGCCGACTTTTCATCTTCCTGATATAAACAATCCATAACAAGACCTCCTGTAAGCTATTGTTTTATAATACTTCTTTAAGCCATTTTTTCATTCTGAACATTACACGGTTGAAGATGTTTGTATCACGAATCCTGAATTTATTATCCGATTGATTTTTTGCACCGTATAAAACAAGCCCCACCCCTGTGGCGTACATGGGATTGTTTACCACGTCCACAAGACCGGTTATCCCTGTCGGTTTACCCATACGGGTAGGAACGTTGAAAATTGATTCGGCAATCTCCGTTACACCATCTAAAAGCGCCGTTCCACCGGTTACAACCACTCCTGAGGTAATCAGATTCTCCATCCCCGCCCGGTAAATTTCCCTTTTTATCAACGTAAAAATCTCCTCCATTCGGGGTTCCAATATTTCCCCTAAGATCTGTCTCGGAAGCTTTCGATTCTTGCGCCCCCCCGTACCCGGAACCTCAATGGTATCATCATTGCTGATATTCATGGGAAGACAGGTTCCGTATTTCGTCTTAATCTTTTCCGCTTCAGCCAGCGGTGCGCGTAATCCGACCGCGATATCATTTGTCAGGTTGTTGCCGCCCAGGGCAAGCACGAACGTATGCTTGATATTATTATTTGAAAAAATGGTAAGATCCGTCGTCCCTCCCCCAAGGTCCAAAAGCACCGTACCCAGATCTTTTTCTTCTTCGGTCAGCACGGATTCTCCGGATGCAATGGATTGCAGAACAATGTCGTACACATCAAGACCCGCTCTATTTGCACATTTTACAATATTATGTGCGGAAGCCACAGCCCCGGTCACAATATGAATTTTTGCCTCCAGGCGCACGCCGGCCATGCCGACCGGATTGTGGATACCTGACTGATCATCAACGATAAATTCCTGGGGAAGGACATGTATAACTTCTCTGTCCATGGGAATGGCCACGGCTCTTGCCGCATCAATAACCCGATCCACATCATTTTGTGTAATCTCCTCCCCTTTTATCGCAATAATGCCGTGACTGTTGAAACCGGTTATATGCCCCCCTGCAATTCCGGCATATACCGATGAAATTTCACATCCTGCCATAAGCTCAGCTTCTTCAACAGCCTTTTTTATCGATTCTACAGTCGCCTCAATATTCACCACCACGCCTTTTCTAAGCCCTATTGACGGATGAGTACCGATTCCGATGATGTCTACCTTATCTTCAGAGACATCGCCGACCACAGCACATATTTTGGTGGTTCCTATATCAAGGCCAACGATAATGTTTTCCAGTCCCGGCACGTTAAACCTCCTTTTGTTCCCCAGCGGGCGATTTGGTATTTACCGATTTTACTACAATGCAGTTCGGATAGTTAAGATCAATGAAATCTATATCCGGAAACCGCTTGTTTTTATCCGTATAGGAAATTACTTTTTTCAGTCTCCCATACTTTTCGGGGATGTCACCATACCCCAGCCTTATTGCTTTGACCCGGTTGGATGCATAGAGAGTCAGGCCTATCTCTCTGTCCACATGGATTTTTTTTATTGTTATATCACGAAAAACATCTCCGGGTTCACCTTGTTGCAAAACTTCCATAACCGAAGTAAACGTAGGGCTCCCGGGACAATTTAAGTCTGAATAAGCAAGTCCGCTGATGACGGGCAACGTGTCTGTGCCCATGTTCACGTCTGATGAATCCCATTCCTTGAATACTTGTCCGTGAACATTTATCAGAAACTTACGGCCAAGATCAAGAACGGCAAGGGGCTCATGTTCTTGTATTGCGATTGTAATCCCGGCCGGAAGTTCTCTGCTGACATCAGCATCGGCTATCCATGGATGTGCCAGCAATCTCTTCCTGACCAGTGAAAGGTTAAAAGACAAAAGATTTTTCTCCGTTGCTATCCGTGCCTGGTCAATGATCTGCCTGGGCAAGAGCCTGCAATCTCCCGTTATCTGTATATCTTTGGCGATAAAGTAGTCGGATTGGGTCAAAAAGTCGTGACCAAAGATGAAAAAAAGGCTCATTATGCTTGTCATGCCGATTCCGGCCATTACTTGAAGACAAAGGGCAAAAAGCGGCATAAGTCGACGATCTTTTCCCTTGCCTTTTCTCCGGTTGTTTTTGTAGCGATTTTTGCGTATGCGTTTAGGTGCCGACAATTTTAACCTCCGGTTCCAACTTTATATCGAACATTTTTGATACCCTCTCCTGAACCATATTCATAAGTTCAAGTATATCGGCAGCAGTTGCACCCGATGACGAATCAACCCTGTTTATGATAAAATTGGCATGCTGCCTGGAAACCTGGGCCCTCCTTATTTTTTTGCCTTTAAGACCGGCCATTTCAATAAGCTGCCCTGCGGGTTTACCGGATTCAGGATTTTTAAAAAAACACCCGGCACTGTAAGATGATGTCGGCTGTCTTTTCTTACGTATTTTCAAGATCGCTTCAGCCTCTGTTTTCAGTTCGGTACTGTCCGAAGCATATAAGCGAAAACACCCCTCAAGTATTATGGGGCTTGTTCCGCCTGAGTTTCTTGATTCTTCGTCCCAAGTAACACTTCTGTAAGAAAAATCAATATTTTCCCGTTTAATTTTTTTTATCCGACCTGTCGGCATAAGAACATTTATTGAATCAAGAACGCCGTCCATGGATCCGTAGACCGTACCTGCATTCATCATAATGGCCCCGCCGACGGTTCCGGGTATGCCAAGAGAAAAATTCATTCCCTTAAGGCCGTTATCGATGGCAAACCGGCAAAGCGCCTTGGTCCTGGCGCCGGCCATGGCCGTAACCATAACCGAACGATTTCCTGCATTCTTTGCCGTAATTTTTTTCAGACACTTTGCAAGACAGATTACAATTCCACGAATACCGCTGTCTTTTACGAGAAGGTTTGTACCTCCTCCGATCACCGTGTACGGCAGGCCGTTTTGACGGGACCTGTTTACAAGCTCAACAAGATCTTCAAGACGCTCAGGTAAAACATATGCATCAGCCGGACCGCCCACCCGAAAAGAGGTATGGCCGGCCATGGATTCGTTAAATTTAACCTTGTTTTTAAAGCGTTTTTCGAGCCATTTTTTAAAATCAGGATCAAGCGCCATATCTCTTAAACTTTTGTACCTGTTTTTTGCTTATACGATTCCCAAAATTTCAGCCCTGCCCCACCACGCGCTTACAATACCGTCAACATCTCTTCCCCGATCTTCCATACATCACCCGCTCCCAGGGTAAGCAGGATATCTCCTTTTCTTAAAATCCGTTTGAGATGGGAAACAGCCGATTTTTGCCCGTCCATATACATTACGTCTTTGTGTCCATGTGCTCTGATCCCCTCAAAAAGGGCCCGGCCATCTATTCCCGACGTCATTTTTTCTCCGGCAGCATAGATGGGAAGAACAACGAGTGCGTCCGATTGATAAAATGCACGGGTAAAATCATCAAACAGGGCCTCGGTTCTGCTGTAACGGTGGGGTTGGAACACACCGACGATACGTCTGTCCGGCCAACTTTCCTTTATGGCCTGCAGCGTAGTTTTAATCTCTGTCGGGTGGTGCCCATAGTCGTCCATAACCGTAATTCCCTTTTTATCTCCCTTTACCTCCATCCTGCGCTGAACCCCTTCAAGGGTTTCAAGGGCGCTTTTGATTACATCAAAGGGGATATCCAGCTCAATTCCCACGGCAATACTTGCCATGGAGTTATACACATTGTGAATACCGGGAAGATTCAGGACAATCTCGCCGAGTATCCGTCCATTATGGTAGACGTTGAATCTGCTGGTCAGGCCTTGGAATACGATGTTCCTTGCCTGAATATCCGCCTGAGTCGTTATCCCATAGGTGGTATACCGTTTCTGTATTTTTGGAATTAAATCCTGAATGGGTTCATTGTCCAGACACAGAACAGCGAGTCCGTAAAAGGGTATCCGGTCAATAAAGCTTAAAAAGACCTTTTTAATCGTGTCCAGGTCCCCGTAAAAATCAAGGTGTTCTCTGTCGATATTGGTGACCACGGCTATGGTCGGTGAAAATTTGAGAAAAGAGCCGTCACTTTCATCTGCTTCGGCAACGATAAAATCTCCCTGGCCGAGCAGTGCATTGCTATCTATGCTTTTGAGTTTCCCCCCGATGACAACGGTAGGATCAAGCCCCCCTTTAGCCAGAACCGAAGCGACGATTGAGGTTGTCGATGTCTTACCGTGGGCACCTGCAACGGCGATGCTGTATTTTAAACGCATAAGCTCTGCCAGCATCTCAGCTCTGGGAATCAAGGGGATTGAAGACTTTTTGGCCGCAACGACTTCAGGATTGTCAGAACCGATGGCCGATGACATAACGACCACATCCGCTCCTTTTATATTCTCCTTGGAATGGCCATTGAATATTGTCCCTCCCTTGCATTTCAAACGCTCCGTAATCTCCGAGGACTTGATATCCGAACCCGATACCCTGTAATCCAGGTTTAAAAGGAGTTCGGCAATACCGCTCATGCCGATTCCCCCTATTCCTACGAAATAAATATGATATTTTTTTTGATACATGATTTAAAAAAGTGTGAAGTGCCGGTTTATCCGGTTCAGGTCGATAAAAATTTAAGTATTTTCAATCAAGTGGTAACAGTCATCAACAAGAATTTCGGCTGCATCGGGTCTGCTGACCTCTTTTGATTTTTTTGCCATAAGCTCAAGGGTATTGGGATTTGAAGCGTAGTAGCTGATTTTTTCTGCAAGAACCCGGCCGCTAAGATCCTTTTCAAGAATCATTTCCGCCCCTCCTTTATCTACAAGGGCCTGAGCATTTAAAACCTGGTGATTGTCAGCGGCAAAAGGATACGGCACAAAAATGACCCCTTTGCCTATAACTGCAATTTCAGCTACTGTTGTTGCCCCTGCCCTGCATATGATAAGATCCGCCTTTTCGTATTGATGACACATGTCATTGAAAAACGGCTGAACTCCGGCGGAGATGCCATGAATCATATAGGCATCTTTTACCCTTTTTTCATCCAGGGCACCGGTCTGATGAACGAAAAAATACGTATCCTTTTCTTCCAGGTCCTTGAGGGCATCAATAACAGCCATATTTATACCGTGCGCCCCCTGGCTCCCCCCCAGCACCAGAATCAAAAAAGAGTGGTCCCGGAGATTATCTTCAATTCCGGATTTTTCTTTTGCCATTTCACATTTTAATATATCTTTCCGTACCGGATTCCCGGTAAGATATGTTTTCTCAGGATCTAAAAGGGCTTTGGTATTTTCAAAGGATATATAGATACGGTCGGCAAAAGGTGCCAGAACCCGATTGGTAATTCCCGGAAAAATATTCTGTTCGTGAATAACGGTTGCAATGCCCAAAATCCATGCCCCTATGATCATCGGCCCGGAAGAATAACTCCCCATGCCCACAACAAGGTCAGGATTGAATTTTTTCAGTATCCGGATGGATTCATATATCCCTTTGGGTATTTTTAAAAGCGCGCCTGTCTTCTGCAATATTCCCCGCCCCTTGATGGGTTCGGCGGTAATGGTCTTTCGGTTAAATCCCCTTTCTGAAAGCACGGACACCTCAAAGGGATTTCCCGTATTGACAAAGAGTATCCTGTTTTTTGAGTCCCTTGCCATAAAAGCTTCGGCAATGGCAATTCCCGGGAAAAGGTGCCCCCCTGTACCGCCGCCGGCAATTATAATATTTAACGAACGCTTATTCACGAGTTTTGAGCAACTCCTATGTTCATAAGTATCCCTATGGATATCATATTAAATAAAAGGGAGGTCCCGCCATAACTGAGAAACGGAAGGGTAAGCCCTTTGGTGGGCAAAAGTCCCATGGTCACCCCCATATTAACACAAACCTGAAGACCTATTGAAGCAGTAAGACCGGTCGCCAGAAACGAAGCGAAACGATCTTTTGTGTTCATGGCGATACTTATTCCTCTCCAAAGTATGATCAAATAAAGAACCAGTATCACCAGTACGCCGCAAAGTCCCAATTCTTCTCCAATAACGGAAAAAATAAAATCGGTATGGGGTTCAGGCAAGTAGAACAACTTTTGATACCCTTTCCCGACACCTGTTCCCCATAAGCCCCCCGTTCCAAAAGCCATGAGGGAATGGATAATCTGGTAACCTTCTCCCGTGGGATATTGCCAGGGATCAAGAAAAGTCGTCCACCGTTTGATTCGATACTCTGCGTCAAGCATAAGAAAGGACCCGAAAATCATTACAAGGAACATGGATGAAAAAAGGTGCAAAAGGCGGACGCCGCCGGCAAACATCATGATCCATGTAATCACCGCCAAAATGACAATCGACCCGAAATCCGGCTGCATAAAAATCAACCCGGCAAACAGGCAGAATACGCCGACATGGGGTAAAAAACCGATATAAAGGTCTTCGATCCTGTCTTTTTTTTTGCTCAGAGAGTAGGCCAGGTAAATGATCATGGCAAACCGTGCCAATTCAGAAGGTTGGAATGAAAAGCCCTTAATGTGCAGCCACCGTGTCGCCCCCCCTGCAGAGAATCCGATACCTTTAATCAGAACGGCAACAAGCAAAACGATTGCAAGTGCAACAATTACATAGACGGCGGAGCGAAAAAATTTATAAGGCAGATACCTGCAAATCATCAGGGCCAGGAGACCCAACCCGGCAAAAAGAGCTTGCTTTTGAAAAAAATAATAGTCATTTCCGAACTTTTTCAGTGCAATCTCGGAACTTGCGCTGTAAATCATGACAATTCCTATCCCCGTCAGAAAAAGAACAGGGAAAAGAAGTTTTACATCGCACATTAAATAGTGTACGCCATGTTTATGCCCAGGCTTATTGGAGGATTTCTTCTTTATCATATCTGCCGACCTTTAAGTTTTGCAATTGCATTGCAAAAAAATTCTCCGCGCTGCGCATAACCGTCATACATGTCAAAACTGGAGCATGCCGGAGACAAGAGTACCGCATCACCCGGTACCGCCGTCTGATATGCCGAAAATACGGCATCCTCCATTGCGGATTCCACTTGCGTCGGTACAATGGGCCCGAGCACCGACTTTATATTCTCCTTCGCCTCTCCCATGAGAATGATCTTTTTTACGTGCTTGCGAACAAGGTCCTTTAATACGTCATAACTTCCGCCCTTATCACGTCCTCCCATGATAACGATCAGGGGTCTGCTGAAAGCCTCCAGCGCTCTTGCGACCGCATCCACGTTTGTCGCTTTTGAATCATCAAAATAATCGACACCATTTATGGTCCCTGCATATTCAAGCCGATGGGAGAGACCTTGAAAATTATTTAACGCCGACCGTATTCCTTCCAGACTTCCTCCGGCAGCCAGTGACGCAAGACCTGCGGCTGCAATGTTTTCAATGTTGTGTTTACCGGGAAGGGTCAAGTTTTTCAGATCCAACACCTTTTTTTTATTTTCATCGGTGTAAAATGTTATCTTTTCTTGTGTTATTACAGCACCCTTACCCATTTCGGCATCACAACGGCACGAATCTGTAAAAAAGGGGGATCTTTTGCTTTTAAATTGCTTGGCCATGGAACGAATAATCGGATCATTCCCATTAAAAATCGATACATCCTCCTTTTGCTGGTTCTCAAAAATCCGGCCCTTGGCAGCTGCATATGCGTCAAAATCCTTATACCGGTCAAGATGATCTTCGGTAATGTTCAAGAGGAGAGCGACCTTGGGCCTGAAAGAGGCTATGGTATCAAGCTGAAAGCTGCTGACTTCCGCAACAACGACGTCAGCCTTTTCGCCTTTATCAACATATTCGATCAAAGGGTTGCCGATATTCCCCCCCACAAAAACTTTAAGGCCTGAACTTTTCAGCATTTCACCTACAAGTGTCGTGGTAGTGGTTTTGCCGTTGGTGCCTGTTATTGCCACAATGGGTTCCCTGATGAATCTTGATGCAAGCTCCGTCTCTCCCAAAACGGGTATGCCCTTTTCTTTTGCATTTTTGACCGGCAAAAGGGTATGAGGAACGCCCGGACTCAAAACGATAAAGTCTGATTGTTCAAAGATCTCAAAGCTGTGGCGGCCGAGTTCCATCCGGATGCCCATTTCACGAACAATCGGCTCAAAAGAGGTCAGTTCTTCCGCCTTTTTCATATCCGTTACGGTCACCAATGCGCCCTGCTTTTTTAAAAACCGTGCAGCGGCAACCCCTGATTTACCCAGCCCGACAATAAGAATTTTTTTGTTTAAAAGATTCACTTAAAAACCAACCTAACCTTCCATCATCTGATTTTCAGCGTGCTTATGGCAATAAGAGCAAGTGTTATGGAAATTATCCAGAATCGAACGATAACTTTCGGCTCCGGCCACCCCTTGAGTTCAAAATGATGGTGAAGAGGAGCCATTTTGAAGATTCTTTTTCCCCTCGTCATTTTGAAAAAAGAGACCTGGAAAATTACTGAAAGCGCCTCTATGACAAAGAGCCCGCCCACCAGCACCAGCATTATTTCCTGTTTTGTAATGACGGCGACTGTTCCGAGCATCCCTCCTAAGGGCAGGGAGCCCACATCCCCCATGAACATCTGTGCAGGATATGTGTTGAACCACAAAAACCCGAGACCTGCTCCGGCCATGGCACCGCAGAAGATGGTTATTTCTCCGCTCCCGGCAACGTAATTGATCTGCAGATAATCGGCAATTTCGGCGTGTCCCGCAACATAGGCAAAGAGCATATAAGTAACCGCGGTTATGATTACCGGCCCGATGGCAAGGCCATCGAGACCGTCCGTCAAATTAACCGCATTTGATGTCCCGATAATTACAAATGCGGCAAAAAGGATATATCCCCACCCTAAATCAGGTGAAATATTTTTTAAAAAAGGAATCGTAACATGGGTGTCAAAATCCGGACTTAAATACACAAGCGTTCCCGTGACAATTGCAAGTAATGCCTGCAGTAAAAACTTTGAACGAACACCTAACCCCTTGCTCCGTTTTTTTACCTGCATCAGGTAGTCATCGATAAAACCGATACCACAGTATCCAACAGTAACCAGAAGGACTATCCATATGTAACAATTGGCCAGATCGGTCCACAGCAGCGTGGCTGAGACAATTGATGAAATCATCAAAATTCCGCCCATCGTCGGCGTTCCGGCTTTCTTGTGATGGGTCTGGGGACCGTTTTCCCTGATATACTGCCCTACCTGCATCTCACCAAGTTTCCTGATAACCCACGGCCCAAGGAAAAAACAGAGCAACAGCGCGGTCAGGCTGGCGTAAATGGCCCTGAAGGTGATATAGCGAAACACATTAAAAAAAGAAATGTCCGGATGAAGCGGATACAGCAAATGGTAAAGCATAGTTTATTCTTAATCTTTTTTGTGTAAAAATTTAAAAGTCCGGTAAATCTTCGAACATATATTTTCAACTATATGTCAGCCCAATCCCTGAGGTCTTGAACAACCTGTTCCATGGCCATTGCCCTGGACCCCTTAACAAGTACCCAGTCATCCGGACCCAGCGTATCTTTAAGGTTTTCAACAATCTCTTGTTTTGTCCCGGTAAAGATATCCCGACGCTTCATGCCGTTATGCTGGGCCCCTGCCGCAACCGATCCGGCAAACCGGCCGG